>NZ_JBJURN010000001.1:347908-451388 GCF_046622475.1 Enterobacter sp. LM3
AACTCTGCGCAACAGCGCAGGGATGGTGGTGACGCTGATGGACTGGGGTGCAACCCTGCTTTCTGCTCGCGTACCGATGCCTGACGGCAGCGTGCGCGAAACCCTGCTCGGCTGTGCGTCGCCAGAGCAGTACGTCAACCAGGCCGCCTTTCTTGGCGCGTCCGTGGGACGCTATGCTAACCGTATCGCGAAAAGCTGTTTTGAACTCGACGGTGTGCGCTACCCGCTTCTCCCTAGCCAGGGAGAAAATCAGCTACACGGTGGCCCGGAAGGGTTTGATAAGCGTCGCTGGCAGATTGTTCAGCAAAATGACGGTGAGGTGCTGTTCTCGCTGGATTCTCCCGATGGCGATCAGGGATTCCCCGGGGATCTCTCCGTTTTTGCACGTTTTACGCTGACTGACGATAACCGCATTGCCATTGAGTACCGTGCGACAGTCGATAAACCGTGCCCGGTCAACCTGACCAACCACGCTTACTTCAACCTGGACGGTAATCTGTGCGATGTCCGTAACCACAGGCTGCAGATACTGGCGGATGAGTACCTGCCGGTGGATGAAATGGGGATCCCACACCAGGGGCTGAAATCAGTAAACGGTAACAGCTTTGATTTCCGCAATGCGAAAACCATCGCGCAGGATTTTTTGAGCGATGACGATCAGCGCAAGGTGAAAGGCTACGACCACGCTTTCCTGCTGCAGGCAAAAGGCGATGTGAATCAGCCTGCGGCCCAGGTCTGGTCTGCGGATGAGAAGCTGCAAATGACGGTCTACACCACCGCCCCTGCCCTGCAGTTCTATTCGGGTAATTATCTTGGCGGCACAGCGGCACGGGAACATGATGAATACAGCGACTGGCAAGGTCTGGCGCTGGAAAGCGAGTTCCTGCCTGACAGCCCGAACCATCCTGAATGGTCGCAACCGGACTGCATACTGCGTCCGGGTCAAGAGTACGTTAGCGTGACGGAATACCATTTTATTCCTCACTAATCTCCAGCCCTCCCTTCGGAGGGCTTTTTTTATGTCCATCTTGCTGAAAATAGCATCGATTGCAGACAAAATAATAACCCTGGATTCACAAGCATCTTACACTCAGAGACTATTTTCGCTATGGTTAGGGTTAAGCGTTGCCGCTGGCACTGTCACGGCAATATAATGAGAATTGTTATCATTCAATAAAGCTTATGAGGAGTAAGATATGGCTGTAACTAAGCTGGTTCTGGTGCGCCACGGCGAAAGCCAGTGGAACAACGAAAACCGCTTCACCGGTTGGTATGACGTTGATCTGTCCGAGAAAGGCGTAAGCGAAGCGAAAGCAGCAGGTAAACTGCTGAAGGAAGAAGGCTTCAGCTTTGATTTTGCTTACACCTCTGTGCTGAAACGTGCCATCCACACGCTGTGGAACGTACTGGACGAGCTGGATCAGGCCTGGTTGCCGGTTGAGAAATCCTGGAAACTGAACGAACGTCACTACGGTGCGCTGCAGGGTCTGAACAAAGCAGAAACCGCTGAGAAATACGGTGACGAGCAGGTTAAACAGTGGCGTCGCGGCTTCGCGATCACCCCACCAGAACTGACCAAAGACGACGAACGCTTCCCGGGCCACGACCCGCGTTACGCGAAACTGACCGACGCTGAGCTGCCAACAACTGAAAGCCTGGCGCTGACCATCGACCGCGTTGTGCCTTACTGGAACGAAACCATTCTGCCACGTCTGAAAAGCGGTGAGCGCGTGATCATCGCCGCGCACGGTAACTCCCTGCGTGCACTGGTGAAATACCTGGACAACATGGGTGAAGACGAGATCCTCGAACTGAACATCCCAACTGGCGTACCGCTGGTATATGAGTTCGATGAAAACTTCAAACCAATCAAACACTACTACCTGGGTAACGCTGATGAAATCGCTGCTAAAGCGGCGGCAGTAGCGAACCAGGGTAAAGCGAAGTAATTTTCGCAAGACATAAAAAAAGCGTGGAGCAATCCACGCTTTTTTATTTGCGCTGTCAGAATCAGCCGCGACGTGCTTTTACCGCGTTCGCCAGCTGGCGCAGGATGGTGTCGGTATCTTCCCAGCCGATGCATGCATCGGTGACGCTCTTACCGTAAACCAACGGCTCGCTGCCTTCCAGATTCTGGTTACCTTCAACCAGATGGCTTTCAATCATCACCCCAATCACCGCTTTTTCACCCCCGGCGATCTGCTGGCAAACATCTTCACCCACTTCCATCTGCTTTTTAAACTGCTTGCTGGAGTTGGCATGGCTGAAGTCGATCATCACCTGCGGTGACAGACCTGCTTTTTCCAGCCCGACTTTCACTTCAGCCACATGTTTTGCACTGTAGTTCGGCTCTTTACCACCGCGCAGAATAATATGACAGTCGCCGTTACCGCTGGTGTTCACGATGGCAGAGTGGCCCCATTTGGTCACGGACAGGAAGCAGTGCGGTGCCCCGGCAGCATTGATGGCGTCAATGGCTACCTTGATGGTGCCGTCGGTACCGTTTTTAAAACCAACCGGGCAAGAGAGGCCAGACGCCAGCTCGCGGTGAACCTGAGATTCCGTGGTACGCGCACCGATTGCGCCCCAGCTCATCAGGTCGGCCAGGTATTGTGGCGTAATCATATCCAGAAACTCTCCGGCCGCGGGCAGACCGCTGTCGTTGATTTCCAGCAGCAGTTTGCGTGCAATGCGCAGACCGTCGTTAATCTGGAAGCTGTTATCCATGTGCGGATCGTTAATCAGCCCTTTCCAGCCCACCGTGGTACGCGGTTTTTCAAAATAAACGCGCATCACAATTTCCAGCTCGCCTTTTAGCTCTTCACGCAGCGAGATCAATCTGGCTGCGTACTCTTTTGCCGCGGCAGGATCGTGAATAGAGCACGGGCCAATCACCACTAACAGACGATCGTCATTGCCGCGCAGGATCTTGTGGATCGCTTTACGGGCGTGAGACACCGTGTTTGCAGCATTTTCCGTGGCGGGGAATTTTTCAAGGAGTGCGACTGGAGGCAATAACTCATTGATCTCTTTAATGCGTAAATCGTCGTTCTGGTAATTCATCTTCTGTCCGGGCTCTGCCATATTTTGAGTAATGAAAGCAATCCCTTCAATCTATCTCGTCAGCCTGGAAGTGTAAACCGCCTTTTACACCCTCTCCGGCCATTACGCGTAACATAGCGAAAAAGAGGTTTGTGTAACACATTAAAAATTCTACACTTAGCCTAAAAAGAAACGAGGAAAATAGATATGGCGCATTCTCACTCGCACGCCTCCGGGGATGAAAATGCTAAACGCCTGATGCTCGCCTTCGGGGTAACCGCGGTCTTTATGGTTGTCGAAGTGATCGGTGGGATTATCTCTGGCTCATTGGCCTTGCTGGCTGACGCCGGGCACATGCTCACCGATGCCGCAGCCCTGTTCTTCGCTCTGCTGGCCGTTAAGTTCGCCCGTCGCCCGCCCAATGCCCGCCATACGTTTGGCTGGCTCCGGCTTACAACCCTTGCTGCCTTTGTTAACGCGATTGCACTGGTTGTGATCACTATTTTTATTGTCTGGGAGGCCTTCCAGCGTTTCAGGCACCCACAGCCAATTGCCGGGATGACAATGATGGTCATTGCCGTAGCAGGGCTGCTTGCCAATATTCTGGCATTCTGGATTTTGCACCGTGGCAGCGGTGAAAAAAACCTGAACGTCAGGGCGGCGGCGCTGCATGTGCTGGGTGATTTACTCGGTTCTGTCGGGGCAATAGTCGCTGCGCTGGTGATCCTCTATACCGGCTGGACACCCGTCGACCCTATTCTTTCGGTACTGGTATCCTGCCTGGTTCTGCGCAGTGCCTGGCGGTTACTGAAGGAGAGCGTCAATGAGTTACTGGAGGGCGCACCCACTTCAGTGAATATTATCGAGCTAAAACGCAATCTGCGCCGTTCAATCCATGAAGTGAGAAACGTCCACCACGTTCACGTCTGGCTGGTGGGTGAGAAACCTGTCATGACCTTGCACGTTCAGGTCATCCCACCTCATGATCATGATGCGCTGCTTGAACGCATCCATCACTTTCTGGAACATCACTATGAGATTGGCCACGCCACTATCCAGATGGAGTACCAGCCCTGTAACGGACCAGACTGTCATCTGAACGAAGCACAGCCCGGCCATTCACATCACCACCACTAGCTGGAAAGCGCGTGAGAACCCCGCTCACGCGCGCTGTTAATCCACATGCGGCTACCGTTCAGGGCAATGAACGTCAGAAGCAAGTACTCCAGTGACATCGCATAGACCCCCTGCAGGGCAAAGATCACCACGCTAATGACGTTGATGATGACCCACAGCAACCAGTTTTCAACGTATTTACGGGTCATCAGGATCATCGCAGCAATCGACAACACCATCATGGAGGAATCCCAGAACGGGAAGGCATCTGGTTGCAGCACCGGCATCGTGACGTTCAACCCTATACCGGACATGACAGACACCGCGACCCGGGTCAGGAAAGCAAATACCGGGTTGATATAGACAGTCATTAAACCAATGGCGACAACGCAGGCGACAAGCCAGGCGATGGCTTTTGGCAGAGGTAACCAGCGGATCTGCAGCTCTGCCTCCTGCTGACTGTTCTGCCGGGACCATGCGTACCAGCCGTAAATATTCGCCGCGAAGAAGAACAGCTGTAAAAGCAGGCTGGCATATAGCTGGATCTGGAAGAAGATGATGGCAAAGAGCGTGACGTTAATTAACCCGAATGCGTAATTGCTGATCTTCTCAAGGCTTGCCAGCCAGATACAGAGTAACCCGGCCAGCGTGCCAACGGCCTCAATCCATGACAGGTCATAGCCACCCGCACCAATCGGTATATGAACCAGAATGTTCTGTGTGCTAAAAAAATCCATCTTTTCCCCGGGGCCTGTTGAATTAAGTACGTAGTGTAGCCGCAAAATCCAGCATGCGGTTAAGCGGAATTAACGCACCTTCACGCAGGGCGGCATCCACATGGATTTCATGTGCTGCACCACCGGTTTCTAACCCTTCGGCAATCGCTTTCAGGCCATTCATCGCCATCCACGGGCAGTGAGCACAACTGCGGCACGTCGCCCCTTCACCCGCCGTAGGCGCTTCAAGCAGCTCTTTTTCCGGCACGGCCTGCTGCATCTTGTAGAAGATACCGCGATCGGTCGCCACGATAAGCTGCTTATGCGGCAATGTTTTCGCGGCGTTGATTAACTGGCTGGTTGATCCAACGGCATCCGCCATATCGACAATTGATTGTGGCGATTCCGGGTGAACAAGGATGGCCGCTTCCGGGTAGAGCGCCTTCATGCGCGTCAGCGCCTGTGTCTTGAATTCGTCATGCACAATACAGGCACCCTGCCAGCAGAGAACGTCTGCGCCGGTTTGCTTCTGGACATAGCTTCCAAGATGCCGGTCTGGTGCCCAGATGATTTTCTCGCCCAGGCTGTCCAGATGCTCAATCAGCTCAACGGCAATACTGGACGTCACCACCCAGTCTGCACGCGCTTTTACCGCTGCAGATGTATTGGCATAGACCACAACAGTACGGTCAGGATGGGCATCGCAGAAGGCGGTAAACGCGTCAATCGGGCAGCCGAGATCAAGTGAACATTCAGCATTAAGCGTCGGCATCAGAATGGTTTTTTCAGGGCTGAGTATTTTTGCCGTTTCGCCCATAAAACGAACGCCCGCCACCAGTAGCGTGGACGCGGGATGTTTTGCACCAAAGCGTGCCATCTCCAGAGAGTCGGAAATGCACCCCCCGGTCTCTTCCGCCAGTTGCTGGATTTCCGGGTCAGTGTAGTAATGTGCCACCATCACGGCATCTCGCTCCTTGAGAAGACGTTTGATCTTCTCACGGTAGAACTGCTTTTCATCCACGGTTAGTGGGACAGGTTTTGGCGGGAAGGGATAGATTGCAGCTTCTGGATCAAACATCACACTCATTATGGCATCTCGTTTTACTGGCTTAACAATATTGCCTTTCTTTTGCATGACATAGCAAAACCGACGGCAATTGTGTTTTGTATACTAAACAAGATAGCGGATATGAGGTGAAAAGTCACCGGAAATAGGTGCGATGAGCATTTGTCGGGTAGCCGCTTTGCCTGACCTGGAAGGTAAAAAAATAAAATTAAACGTACTGATCGACCGTTGGGGAATGCCTTACGACACTCCCCCTCTGATATTAACGCGGACGGTGCAGAGCACCGTGCTGAACGACCTTACCAGAACCTACCAGGCTGTATGATACAGTTCGATAATATCGTTGAAACTCGCTTCCCGTGGGTTACCGCCGGTACATACATCATTAAACGCCGCCTGTGCCAGCCCCAAAATGTCCTCTTTACGTACCCCTACGTCACGCAGGTGGAGGGGAATACCCACGTCACGATTGAGCGCAAAGACGGCATTAACCGCCGCATTACGTGCATCAACAAGGGTCAGGCCTTCCACCTTCACGCCCATCGCTCGCGCAATTTCGCGGAACTTATCGCCAGTATATTCGGCATTGTAGCGCATGACATGCGGCAACAATATGGCATTCGCCACGCCGTGCGGGGTGTTATAGAATGCCCCCAGCGGGTGCGCCATGCCATGAACCAGCCCCAATCCAACGTTGGAAAAACCCATCCCGGCAACATACTGACCTAGCGCCATTGCCTCTCCGGCATCCCGTTCACCCGCCACTGAATCGCGCAGCGCCCCGGCAATAATCTCAATGGCCTTGATGTGCAACGCATCTGTTAAGGCCCACGCACCACGGGTGGTATAGCCTTCAATCGCATGGGTCAGCGCATCCACACCGGTTGCCGCTTTCAGCGACGGCGGCATTCCGTCCATCATGTCGGCATCGATAAAAGCGACCTGCGGAATGTCATGTGGATCGACGCAAACAAATTTACGCCGCTTCTCTTCATCAGTGATCACATAGTTAATGGTCACTTCCGCCGCCGTTCCCGCCGTGGTGGGAATTGCCAGAACGGGAACGCTGGGTTTACGCGTTGGCGACAGTCCTTCCAGACTGCGAACATCCGCAAACTCCGGGTTATTGCTGATAATACCAATCGCCTTACAGGTATCCTGCGGCGACCCGCCACCGATGGCGATAAGATAATCTGCGCCGCTGTGCTGAAAAACCTCCAGCCCCTCTTTCACGATACCGATCGTCGGATTAGGAAGCACCCCAGAGTAGATATCCCAGACCAGGCCCACCTCGTCCATTTTATCCGTAACCTTCGCTACCACGCCGCACTGCACCAGCGTTTTATCAGTGATAATCAGCGCTTTATGGTAGCCCCTGCGTTTTACTTCATCGCAAAGTGCCGCTACCGCACCCCGGCCAAACCAGGCCGTTTCATTCAGAATCATTCTGTTCGCCATTGCCGTTCTCCTGTTCGCGTTGCGATATCACTCTTCAATACGCAGCCCATAGGTTTTGAATTTTTCCAGCACGATGGCGATAGCCTCATCATCAAGCACCGGCACCGGATCGGTAATCGCCAGCGTACTAAGATAAAGCTGAGCCAGTACCTCAACCTCATGCGCCAGCCACAGCGCCTTTTCCAGATTTTCTTCGCAGGCGATTAAACCGTGATGCTGCAACAACGTCGCTTTGCGGTTCCTGAGGACGACGGCCACATATTCTGACAGCTCGCGCGTGCCAAACGTGGCATACGGCGCACAGGGAATAGAATTGCCCCCGGCGGCGGCAATCATGTAATGAATAGCCGGGATAGCACGATTCAGGATAGACACGGCAGTACAGTGCACCGCATGGTTATGCACCACCGCATTGGCATCCGGGCGCGTCTGGTAGGCAGTCATATGGAAACGCCACTCACTGGACGGCAGTTTTCCCTGCTCATGCTGACCATCGGCATCAATATAAACGATGTGTGACTCGGTCAGTTTTTCATAGGGAATACCCGTTGGTGTGATCAGCATCCCCCCCTGATAGCGCACGCTAACGTTGCCAGCTGTTCCCTGATTCAGACCCAGTCGGGTCATCTCCAGGCAGGTATCAATAATCTGCCGAGCCAGTGTATTTCGTTCCATTTGTTACCTCTCTTGATGATTCAATAACACCAACAGAACAACTCATCTTGTTCTGTTGAATTAATCGCTAATCGTGTATTTGCTCACTATTTTCATATTGAATAATCTTAAAGAAATTTTTGTAACTTTATTTTGTGATCATCATCAATTAATTACAGATAATCACTCTTCATCCGCCTGATTCATTTCATGAAAAATGACCGCTCTTAATAATATTTAACGAAACGGGCATTTTATCTGTTCACCTGTGGAAAATGCCCGTTTTCGCAGCAATAAATTAAATCGGGCATCCTCTTTGTTGTTTTTAATATTTATTTACTCAAACGGGCATTGTTTTTCATAAATTAAAGTGACAGCAATCACATAAAAATACCGCTTTGTCGTTAAGTGTGACCGCCATCATATTAAATGACCTTTTTTACTCGAAAATGAATTCATGAGTTCATTCCGACCGCCAGATTTAGGCGAGTAAGAAAAAAGAACTCTTCTTTTTTTACGGTCTGATAAGCAAGAATGGCCACACTCTGACGCTTCTGAACCAACGAGGATGTTATGGGAAACACAACAATACAAACGCAGAGTTTTCGTACGGAAAATACCGGACAAGCCCAGCGTTACATTATTCCTTTTGCGTTACTTTGCTCACTATTTTTTCTTTGGGCAGTCGCTAATAACCTGAATGACATTTTATTACCCCAGTTTCAGCAAGCCTTTACCCTGACTAACTTTCAGGCAGGTCTGATTCAATCCGCATTTTATTTCGGCTACTTCGTCATTCCTGTGCCAGCAGGAATACTGATGAAAAAGATGAGCTATAAAGCAGGTATTATTACCGGGTTATTCTTATATGCTTTTGGTGCTGCATTATTCTGGCCTGCCGCAGAAGTCATGAACTATACCCTGTTCCTGATCGGTCTTTTTATTATCGCTGCAGGATTAGGCTGTCTTGAAACCGCTGCCAATCCGTTTGTAACCGTATTAGGCCCTGAGAGTGGTGGTCATTTCCGTCTTAATCTGGCACAAACATTTAACTCCTTTGGCGCTATTATCGCTGTCGTATTTGGACAAAGTCTTATTTTGTCTAACGTGCCACATCAATCTCAGGATGTGCTCGATAAAATGACGCCAGAACAACTGAGCACCTATAAGCACAGTCTGGTGCTATCCGTACAAACGCCTTACATGATCATCGTGGCAATTGTATTGCTGGTCGCCCTGCTGATTATGTTGACTAAATTCCCGACCCTACAGAGTGACGATCATACCGACAGCACACAGAGCTCATTCGCCTCATCCCTTTCTCGTCTGGTGCGCATCCGCCACTGGCGCTGGGCGGTGCTGGCACAGTTCTGCTACGTCGGCGCACAAACCGCCTGCTGGAGCTATCTGATTCGCTACGCCATTGAAGAGATCCCTGGCATGACGCCTGGGTTCGCCGCCAACTACCTGACCGGCACCATGGTGTGCTTCTTTATCGGTCGCTTTACCGGTACCTGGCTTATCCGCCGCTTCGCACCGCATAAAGTGCTGGCAGCCTATGCTCTGCTCGCCATGCTGCTATGCCTGATTTCTGCCTTCACAGGCGGCCATTTCGGCCTGCTGGCGCTGACGCTGTGCAGCACGTTCATGTCGATTCAGTACCCGACCATCTTCTCTTTAGGGATCAAGAATCTGGGTCAGGACACCAAATACGGCTCGTCCTTCATCGTCATGACGATTATCGGCGGCGGCATTGTGACGCCCGTCATGGGCTTCGTCAGCGATGCCGCAGGCAATATTCCAGCAGCCGAGCTGGTTCCAGCCGTATGCTTTGCCGTCATCTTCATCTTTGCCCGTTTCCGTTCGCAGACGGCAACAAATTGAACATTTTTCCGAATAACGTGAGGATTCTGTAATGAAAAAAATCAGCTTACCGAAAATTGGTATTCGTCCGGTGATTGATGGTCGTCGTATGGGGGTTCGTGAGTCGCTGGAAGAGCAGACCATGAACATGGCGAAGGCTACCGCCGCGCTGCTCACCGAAAAGCTTCGTCACGCCAGCGGCGCGCAAGTTGAATGCGTCATCGCCGATAGCTGTATTGCCGGGATGGCCGAATCAGCCTCCTGTGAAGAAAAATTCAGCAGCCAGAACGTCGGTGTGACCATCACCGTGACACCATGCTGGTGCTACGGTAGCGAAACGATCGATATGGATCCGATGCGCCCGAAAGCCATCTGGGGCTTTAACGGAACCGAACGTCCGGGTGCCGTTTATCTCGCCGCCGCGCTGGCCGCGCACAGCCAGAAAGGCATTCCAGCCTTCTCTATCTATGGTCATGATGTACAGGACGCTGACGACACCTCAATTCCTGCTGACGTTGAAGAAAAACTGCTGCGCTTTGCGCGTGCTGGTTTAGCCGTCGCCAGCATGAAGGGGAAGAGCTATCTCTCCGTTGGCGGCGTTTCAATGGGGATTGCCGGTTCCATCGTCGACCACAACTTCTTCGAATCCTGGCTGGGCATGAAGGTACAAGCGGTCGATATGACCGAGCTGCGCCGCCGTATTGACCAGAAAATCTACGATGAAACCGAGCTGGAAATGGCGCTGGCGTGGGCGGACCAAAACTTCCGCTACGGCGAAGACCAGAACGCTCAGCAGTATAAGCGCAATGAAGCGCAGAGCCGTGAGGTGCTGAAAGAGAGCCTGCTGATGGCGATGTGTATTCGCGACATGATGCAGGGTAATCAAAAGCTGGCGGAAAAAGGGCTGGTTGAAGAGTCCCTGGGCTACAACGCCATTGCGGCAGGCTTCCAGGGTCAGCGCCACTGGACCGATCAATACCCTAATGGCGATACTGCTGAAGCGCTGCTCAACAGCTCCTTTGACTGGAACGGCGTGCGTGAACCCTTTATCGTCGCAACCGAAAACGACAGTCTCAACGGCGTGGCGATGCTGATGGGCCACCAGTTGACCGGCACCGCGCAGGTGTTCGCCGACGTGCGCACCTACTGGTCTCCGGAAGCGGTAGAACGCGTGACCGGGCAACCACTCAGTGGGCTGGCCGAACACGGTATTATCCACCTGATTAACTCCGGCTCTGCGGCACTGGACGGCTCGTGCAAACAGCGCGGCAGCGATGGTAAACCAACGATGAAGCCACACTGGGAAATCAGCCAGCAGGAGGCTGATGCCTGCCTGGCAGCCACCGAATGGTGCCCGGCGATCCACGAATACTTCCGCGGCGGCGGCTTTTCCTCCCGCTTCCTGACCGAAGGCGGCGTGCCATTCACCATGACCCGCGTGAATATCATTAAAGGCCTTGGTCCGGTGCTGCAGATTGCAGAAGGATGGAGCATAGAATTACCGAAAGAGATGCACGACCAGCTCGACGCCCGTACCAACTCAACCTGGCCGACGACCTGGTTTGCACCGCGGTTGACCGGTAAAGGGCCATTTACCGATGTTTATTCCGTGATGGCTAACTGGGGGGCAAACCACGGCGTACTGACCATCGGCCACGTCGGCTCCGACTTCATCACCCTGTCATCAATGCTACGTATTCCGGTCTGCATGCATAACGTGGAAGAATCGAAGGTTTATCGCCCTTCCTCCTGGGCCGCGCACGGAATGGATAGCGAAGGTCAGGATTACCGCGCCTGCCAAAACTACGGTCCACTGTACAAACGTTAATCCCGACGTCTTTGCCCGGGAGCGCAAGCTTACCGGGCCGACAAAATACCGAATAGTAGGCCGGATAAGCGCAGCGTTATCCGGCAACGTTTCAGGAGTTGTTATGAAACAAGATGTTATTCTGGTTCTCGACTGTGGTGCGACCAACATCCGGGCCATTGCCGTTGACCGTCATGGCAAAATTGTCGCCCGCGCCGCCACGGCAAATGCCAGCGAAATCGCCGTAGAGAATAGCGCCTGGCATCAGTGGTCTCTGGATGCCATTATGCAGCGCTTCGCAGACTGCTGCCGAACGCTGACGACGGAACTGGCAAACTGTCGCATTCGCGGCGTAACGGTGACCACTTTCGGCGTCGACGGCGCACTGGTCGATGAGCGCGGCAAGCTGCTCTACCCGATCATCAGCTGGAAATGTCCACGCACTGCCGAAGTGATGAAAAATATCGACCGATTGCTGTCACCTCAGCGGCTTCAGGACATTTCCGGTGTCGGTGCATTTGGCTTCAACACCCTCTATAAGCTAGTGTGGCTAAAAGAAAATCATCCACAGCTGTTGGAACAGGCACATGCCTGGCTGTTTATTTCTTCGCTGATTAACCACCGCCTGACCGGGGAATTCACCACCGACATGACTATGGCGGGAACCAGCCAGATGCTGGATATTCAGCGGCGTGATTTCAGCGGCGAAATTTTGCAGGCTGCCGGTTTGACGCGCCGACTGTTTCCACGTCTGGTCGAAGCTGGCGAGCTAATCGGGGCGTTACAACCAGAGGCTGCCCGTCTGCTTGGCCTCCCCACCGGGATCCCGGTCATTTCAGCCGGACACGATACCCAGTTTGCCCTATTTGGTGCAGGTGCCAGACAGGATGAACCCGTGCTCTCATCCGGGACGTGGGAGATCCTGATGGTACGCAGCGCGCAGGTCGATACACCGCTGCTCAGCCACTACGCTGGTTCAACGTGCGAGCTGGACAGCCAGCCTGACCTGTATAACCCCGGCATGCAGTGGCTGGCATCAGGTGTGCTCGAATGGGTGCGCAAACTACTGTGGACGGAAGAGACGCCCTGGCAAACGCTGATTGAAGCTGCTCGCCTCATTCCCGAAGGGGCCGAGGGCGTGAAAATGCACTGCGATCTCCTCGCCTGCCAGAATGCAGGCTGGCAGGGCGTCACGCTCAACACCACGCGAGGCCACTTTTATCGTGCTGCTCTGGAAGGTCTCACCAGACAGCTGGCGCAGAATCTGCGTACGCTGGAGGCAATCGGCCACTTCAACACGACCGAACTGCTGCTGGTCGGCGGCGGTAGCCGCAACACGCTGTGGAACCAGATAAAAGCCAATATGCTCGATATTCCCATCAAGGTACTCGACGACGCCGAAACCACAGTGGCTGGCGCAGCTATGTTTGGCTGGTACGGCATTGGCGAATTTACCAGCCCGGAACAGGCCAGAGCGCAGGTGAACTATCAGTACCGCTACTTCTATCCACAAACTGAACCCGAACTGATTGAGGGCGTTTGAGATGCTAAAAACGATTTCACCATTGATTTCCCCAGAACTGCTGAAAGTGTTGGCCGGGATGGGCCACGGCGATGAGATTATTTTTTCTGATGCCCACTTCCCCGCTCACAGCATGGGACCGCAGGTTATTCGCGCTGATGGGCTGAAGGTCAGTGACCTGCTGCAGGCAATCATTCCGCTGTTTGAACTCGACTGCTACGCGCCGCCGCTGGTGATGATGGCCGCAGTAGAGGGTGATTCCCTCGACCCCACCGTCGAAGCTCGCTATCGCGATGCGCTTTCTCTGCAATCCCCTTGCCCGGAGATCATCCGCATTGACCGCTACGCGTTTTACGAACGCGCGCGAAAAACCTTTGCGATCGTTATCACAGGTGAGTGTGCTAAGTACGGGAATATTCTTTTAAAAAAAGGAGTGACGCCATAATCTCATGCTGGTGCGCTCGCCTGACGCGGGCGCGTATCGAATGATGGGGCGAGAAAAGATGAAAGCGGCACGCCAGCAAGCGATAGTAAACCTGCTGATCCAGCATAAAAGCCTGACGACGGAAGCCTTAGCCGCCCAGCTTCACGTCAGCAAAGAGACCATTCGCCGCGATCTCAGCGAACTACAGATTCAGGGGAAAGTTCTGCGCAACCACGGCCGGGCTAAATACATTCATCGGGAAAACCAGGACTGTGGTGACCCTTTCCATATGCGTCTAAAGAGCCACTTTGCACATAAAGCCGATATCGCCAGAGAAGCGCTGGCCTGGATCGATGCCGGGATGGTCATAGCCTTAGACGCCAGTTCGACCTGCTGGTATCTGGCACGGCAGTTGCCGGACATCGATCTTCAGGTTTTTACCAACAGCCACCCAATCTGCCTGGAGTTGGGTAAACGTGAACAGATTCAGCTCATCAGTTCCGGCGGTAAGCTCGAACGTAAATACGGTTGCTACGTCAATCCCTCGCTGATTTCACAGCTCAAGTCGCTGGAGATCGACCTGTTTATTTTTTCCTGCGAAGGGATAGACAGCCACGGAGGGTTGTGGGATTCCAATATGGTCAATGCCAGCTTCAAATCGCTGCTGCTTAAGTACGCATCTCAGTCTTTATTGCTGGTTGATAAAAGTAAGTTTAATCGTTCGGGGGAGGCTCGTTTTGGACATCTGGATGAAGTGACACATATTGTGTCTGATACAAAGCTGTTTAACATAGGGAGTTAAGGGCTCAGACCTGCCGCAGGTTCGAATCATCTATATCGCAGATAGCAAAAAAGCGCCTTTAGGGCGCTTTTTTACATTGGTGGGTCGTGCAGGATTCTGGTTTAAATCCTAATCCTTTGAAAAGAAAGAAAAACACACAACCAACTCGCTTACTGTGGGCCTAAGTATAGGCCCATTTTTGAAAGCTACAAACAATAGTCTGATTCATATGGTTTAACCGCGTAATTTTTAGACGTTGAGAGTATTGCTGACATACATAGGGACATAATGCCAATTTGCCTGCATCAGCATAGCTCAACACAAATTGTCGCCCTACCATCTTCGCACTTTTGTTTGCTGCGACAGTGATGCTAAGGTACTGGCGTATTACTCGCTGGCGTCCAGCACTGTAACCACTAATACCGCACCGGGTCGCTTTCGCCGCAACATGCCTGATCCCATCCCGGTTGTGGTGCTGGGACGTCTGGCGGTGGATCAATCATTGCGAGGGCAGGGTATTGGACGGGCGCTAGTGCGCGATGCCGGGCTGCGGGTGATGCAGGTGGCTGACACTATCGGTATTCGCGGAATGCTGGTTCATGCGCTGCCTGATGAGGCGCGGGCGTTTTACCTGAAAGTGGGTTTTGAGCTGTCGCCGATGGATTCGATGATGCTGATGGTGACGCCGGGAGATCTTAATAAGTGTGGCTAAATCTTCTTTTAACAGTTTCCTGAATGATTATTCATAAGGAAGATGCCATAAGATAGATGTCACAGATAAAAATAAACAGCGAAGCAAGTATCATATTTCCTATTGAGTTTTTTGTTCCCTGGAGTATGATAAAGCAAAATAAATGGAGGTTGTTATGTGCGAAAGTATATTAAGAAACTCCTCTCTTGATAATAATGAGACTATCCTGAGAAATAGCCATCATCTGTCTGTAGAACTACCGTCCCCCCCCAATCCGACACCGAGTTATTCAGGTCGCTAACTCCCGGAGAGATAAAACTGGCGCAGACTGTCTTTCAGAATATTATCGACTATGACAGAGTAAAGATATACTGTCATAGCAGTCAATCCCGAACACAACCCAGAATTATCACTACCACTAAAAATGGGATCGTGCTTTTAAGCGTGAATGAATACCGACCTGATTTTTCTGGTGATTATACAAGTCATCATGATTCTGTAAAATATCCTCATTTGTTTATCTTCGCGATGTCTTTTGTCTGGCAGTATTTCAGATATGATTCTTCTTTTTGTGACCCATATGCATCATCAATCTGGTGTAATTATAAATTAGATGAACCATCATTCATCTTTTACACTATGGAACAACAAGCCTCAATTATTGCCGATTACTGGCTGTTAAACAAATATGGTATGACGGAATATGAGGAGTTGAGTACTTATCGTGAGTATGACAGATTTCAAATAAACCCAAAGATGGGTTTATTGATGGAATATGAGTCCGTACTAAATGCACATATTCGACACTCAAAATTATAACATAGCAGTAAGTATTATAAAGTGTATATAATATTTCTGCCCATTATATCGCAGTATTTCAACGCCAGATAATGCGTCATTAAATTTTTAAAAATCATTTTTTTGTAAGTAAAGCAGCACATATTTATGTGCAAGTTCATTCGCTTTAGCTAATTCGTTAACGCTCATTTTTTTAGAAATTTCAGCTTGCTGTTGTTCCGCTGATAATTTGCCATTGGCAAATGCAACTGCATACCAGGCGTATGATTCAACATAATCCCTCAGCGGTTCTGTGCTATGTGAATATACAATGCCTAAGTTGTTTTGGGCTTCAACACATTCTTGTTGAGCCGAGGATATTAATAATTTCATTGCTTTTATCTCATTATGTTTAAGTCCGCCTTCTCCTCTGAAATATAATATCGAAAGTTCATTCCTGGCTTCGCAGGAACCAGCCTTTTCTGCTTTCTCATACCAAAATACAGCTTGTCTTTTATTTTGTGGGACACCAACTGCATAATTATATATATAGCCTAAATTATTCATAGCTAAAGCATCATTATCTTTTGCTGCTTTTTCAAACCACATTTTTGCAAGTGGATAATTTTGTGCCACCCCCTGCCCATGTAAATAAAGCATGCCAATGTTGACCTGAGCATGCGTATACCCCTGGTTTGCCGATTTTAGATACCATTCTTCTGCATTAACAAATGACTGAGGAACTCCTCTGCCTAATGAATATAAACGGCCCAGATTATATTGAGCTACAGCCAGTCCTTGCACTGCTGCTTTGCGATACCATTCTCCAGCTTTTTCATAACTTTGAGAGATTCCTTTTCCATTATAATACATTAAACCAAGGTTATATTGTGCAATGTTAAAACCTTGCTCTGCTGCTTTGCGGTACCAAATAATTGCCTGTGTATAATCCTGTGCAACCCCCTTGCCATGTTCATATGCTTGTCCCAAATTAGACTGAGCGTGCGAATCCCCGTTTTTTGCAGCGTTAACGAGTTCTGATATTTCATTTGGATAATTTTGTGAATTCGAGTGTTTATCAAGAAATTGCCAAAAATAAACACTGATGAGAGTTATGAAAAATACAGTGGCAATGATTAAAATCGCCATTGGCGTATGTTTTTTATTTTTTATATTTGCCATTTTTTATTTTTATCCTATTCCTGTTTTGTGTTGTCTTTGTTTTTTACAGAATCAAAGGCATTGCCGGAAAATGTATCTGTTACATAATCGCCAACTGGCCCTTTGGGAACGTAAGGGAGTGTCCCCGCAGCTCCTCCAATAACCTCCTCAATGCCTGTATTTGCGGCAGCATCTATACCAGCTTGCGTATCATTCCCCTTACTCAAAAAAGAAAATCCCATCTTCATCAGTGTTTTTTCTATAAAACTTTTTCCAGCTCCGAAAGCTCCTGTCGAGCCACATAGCAATAGCTCAGATTTATCTGGAGTCTTACCATTCATATAATCAGTTGTGGCAACTGCCGCACACGAACTGGCACTACCAGCCATAATTTCTACTAATGAAAGTGTATTTTTACCATATGCTGCTAAGCTTGATACTGGTCCAGTTAACGTTGCTCCGGCTACAACAGGGGTATCTATAGCCCAAAGTTTTACGTAATCAGCACCTGGGTTCCATCCTCCGGCTCCTATAGCATGATCATGAAGGGCAGCCGGGAGATCCTGCTCTGGTACGCTGGCAGCAAGACTCTGAGTTTCTGTGCCCCAATCTACCGACCCTGAGCTTCCCAATAAATCATTTGCAGTGAAACAATCAAGTCCTAATGGATCTATATTTGCAACTGGATTAAGTGGATACGAATATGAGTTTAACCCACCTCTTAATCCAATGGGGTCCTGCGTGATATACCGCCTCTACTTCGGGTTATAGTAACGGTTCCGGTTATAGTATAACCCCGACTCATCATCGTACTGCTGCCCGGGCAGTCGGATAAGTTGCTCCAGATTATCCGGGGCTGCTTCCTGCGGCGAGCATCCCCATTCACCGGACATATTACCGTTCCGTCGGCCTTGCGATAAATTTAATATCAGGGTCTTCATCTGGATAATGAATAAGCCCATAATCTTTTGTATCAACCATAATCCCAGATGAGAAATATCCTCCTCCTATTAGCTCCTCTTTTATGAGCCAGCCTTCATATCCATCTAGAGCAATACTATTCTCATAATCACAGACAACAATCCCATCAACTCCATCAACATTTACGATGTCACCAATTTTTATATTTTTACCGCCATTTACGTATTTCAATGTTCACCTCACATTACTCTAAAAATGGCTCCATTGGCACTATATCTGATGAAATCTCCCACGGTTTAAGTACATAACCTTGTTTCACCCAAAAGCATTTACATGGTTTAGGCGTATTAGACGGGGCTTGATTGGCCTCAAATATATTGTGGTGAGAACCGTATACGCCATGCTCCATTTTATCATCAGGTATTTCATCCAAAGGTCGATATGATAGGGTTTTAACAGGAATAATCCTACCTGAAATTGTTTTACATGGAGGGCACAGTTTTGCCGTATCACATTTAGTCAAACTCTCCGTTTTTGCTTTGGATTGTGGAGCATCACTCGGTGTTGCCAAAACTGCACCACCTGCCACTCCGCTACCTACAACCAACCAGTTAATAGCCACTTCCCCAATAATTGGGAGGAGCATCACAAAGAGCCCCAAAGGATCTGCATCTGTAGTCGGATTCAGCGGGTATGTATACGGATTTAGACCACCTTTCAGCCCTATCGGGTCCTGCGTTATATATCTGCCCTGCAACGGATCAAGATATCTGTGACGATTATAGTACAATCCCGTCTCCTTATCCCACTGTTGCCCCGGCAACCGGATAAGCTGTTGCAGATTATGCGGATTATCCTCCCGCAGTATATTCCCCCATTCATCAGACTCCACGCTCCACGCAACATATCCATTGACATCAATCAGCGCCAGAGGCAGTCCCCGGTGGTCGCAGTGGTACAGATGAATTTTCCTCACTGGCGCGAGTTCCGGCTCCACCTGATTTTTCATCTGCTCCACACTCAGTCCGCATTGCGCCAGCCATGCCTGACTTTGTTCGCTGATGGCCCCGCGTTTCAGTTCGTCTTCCAGATTATCCAGCATCGCCACCAGTTCCGGCGCAAACACCATTCCTGCATCCTGCTGGAGTTTCTCCGCCAGCGTGCGGCGGGCGGTTCTGGTCAGTTCCGTCGTGGCCGTTTCAATGCGGATGAGCGGTGTAAAGCTTCCCGGCTGGTACACCGTCTGGATACGGGTGGCGTTCGTCTGCGTGGTGGTCAGTCTGTCGCCATCCCAGCCATACCACGTCACTTCCGGCTCGGGATCCAGCCACAGATAACTATCCCCGCTTGAGTCACGCTCCGTCCGGCTTTTCCATACCCGTTTACCAATACGGCGGCCCAGCGGATCATAGGTATAGCGACTCTCCGTCAGGGTGTCTCCCTGCTGCATCAGGCGGTAATGTGTAAGCCGGTGCTGGTCATCATAGCTGTAGTGGTGGGTATGGCTGCCGCCATTTCTGACTCGTCGCTCGTCTTTTTCCGTCAGTCTTCCATGTTCATCGTAATGGTAAAAGTAATTCGCATCCTGGGCGATGCGGTTGTCGCGCCAGACCTCCGGCAGCATCGGGTATTTATCCCGCTCCGCTGTCCGGTTACCCGCCGGGTCGGTGAGCGTCCACTGCGTCAGGTCATGATGCGGAGATTTGATATGCGTGCTGACCAGTCGCCCGGCGTCGCTGTACTGATAATCGCGTTGTTCATGCTGGCCACTGATACGGATAAGCTGCCCGACATCGTTCCAGGTGTGGTCGCGGTTAAGCTGTGGTTTGTTAAAATGATAACTCTCCGGCTGCCCGGCGGCAGTGTATGCCGTGGTTCTTTCGTACTGACCAAAGCTGAGCAGCGTTTCACGGTGCAGGCGGTCGCGGGTGAAATCAACCAGCGGTTCGTCGCCGAGCTTCATCCCGGCAATATAGCCGGAACCGTAAGTGAGCCATTCCACCGGCGACAGGTGGTCGGGGGTGGTGATGGTCGCCAGCCCCTTATCACTGTAATCCTGCTTCGTGTCGTGCTGCCACAGCACTTCACCGGTTTCCGGGTGATGCACCGTCTGGCGTTCGCTGATAAGGCGGCCCCGGTTGTCATGACCGTAATGCACGGCGACGCGCCGTCCGTCGCTGAGGTGGCTGATGTCTGTCAGCCAGCCACGTTCGTTGTAGAACCACTGTTCTGCCGGTTCGTCGTTCACGGTTCTGTATGTCAGCCGGTCAGATTCATCGTAATGCCACGCCGTGACAAGGCTTTCATCCTCGCTGCGCACAAGCTGTCCGGTCGCGCTGTAACGGTAACGCTTCACCCTGCCGTCAAAACCGGTTTCCTGCGTCAGCCTGTCCAGCACATCGTAAGTGAATGCCGTATGGCTGCCGTTTTCACTGGTCAGTTGCGTCACCCGGCCTGCGGAGTCGTATTCCATCCGGCGTGTCAGCCCACCCTGTGTGGTGCTGATGGCGTTGCCCCGATTATCGTGGGTGGTTTCGCTGCGGCTGCCGTCAGGAGAAATGACTGCCGTCAGGTCTCCCGCCACATTGTATTCGTAACGGGTTTCCTGCTCTGCGGTATTCCGCTGGCTGACCAGTCTGCCGCGATTATCATAAACCCGGTACAGGCTTAACCCTTCCTCCTGATGCGTCGCCGTGAGCTGCCCGAAACGGTCATATTCATAACGGGTTTCATAACCGGAGCAGTCGGTGAAGGTCAGCAACTGCCCGTAGCGGCTCCACACCATCTGTTTTTTGCTGCCAGTGGCGTCTTCGGTGGCGCAGGGATGTTCACTGCGCGGGTCAGCATAAAAGTAACGGGTTGTACTGCCGTTGCGCGTCGTTTCGGCAGTCAGCCTGCCCAGGTCATCGTATTCCTGCCGGGTTTTCAGCCCGTCCGGGTACAGCGTGCTGGTCAGCTGGCGCTGGCTGTTGTGGTAAAGTTCGGTGCGCCTGCCGTCCGGTGTGATAATTTCTTTCAGCAGGCCGGAGTCGGGACTCAGGCGATATTCCGTTTTACGGCCCGCCGCATCTGTCTGCGCAATAAGCCTGCCTGCGGGGTCATATTCGCTGTGCGTGGCGCTGCCGTCTGCGCGCTCCTGCTTCACCACCCGCTTCAGTCCACCGTCACCTTCAGTGTGCAGCACTTCACGGCGGTTCAGACTGTCGGTGATGGTGATACTGTTTTTTTCGTATGCATAGGCGTAGCTTAAGCCTGCCGGGTTACGCTGCGCCACGACTCGTCCGGTAGCATCGTAGCGATAGCGTATTTCCGGCCTGCCCGCATGATGGTGCGCCACCATTCGGCCCGGGTATTTTTCGTCATAAGTAAAGGCGCGCACGGCTGTGTTGCTGTGGTCATATACCGTCACCAGTTCACCGCGCGGTGAATAGGCATAACGCGCCAGCGGCTGTGCAGGCAGGTCATCCGGGTATTCCGGGTCGCGGGTGAGCCACACTTCCGCCAGGCGAACACCGTCGTCTGCGCCATACTCCGTGGCGGGCAGCACATCAGGAACTGGCGGCTGTTTTGCGGCAGCGGCCTGTTTGCGGTACTGCTCCGCCCGTTGCGCCTGCGTGGTCAGCACCAGCCGGAACCAGCGGCCTGCGCCATCCGTCACGCCGGTGATATTTCCTGCGAACTCACCGGCGGCGGCGCGGTGGAAAACCATTACCCGCCCGAAATTATCCACCAGCGCGGTCAGCACCCGGTACGGCGGCAGTGGGGCGGGCAGTACCTCATCCGGTGCAGGAACGCGTTCAGACCAGCCGAGTATCCACCACGGCCCCTGTAATCTATTGGTGGCGAGGTAAATATGCGGGCTGGTATGCAGCGCTTCCGGCAGCCGTTGCCAGAGAAGATGCAGCGGATTGCTTTCATGCAGTGCCGGTACGCCGCCCCGCGCCAGCCAGAACGATTCACTACGGCTGAAGACCGTTTCACCTGGAAACAGCGGGTCAAAATGAATGCTGCGTCCGCCGTTGTCATTGAGGATGAGTTCGTCATCGCGTATCTGTAAGCGGATATCAAAAGGGGCTTTCCAGCCGGGGCCGAATATGCCCACCGGTGCGGGCGTTTTCGTGCGGTAACTGCTGTAAGAGCGGGAAAGCACAAACGGCAGCGGGCCGGGCAGGGCGAAATCGGTTTCGCCGGGCTGCACCTTCGCGCCCAGCAGCGGGTTGACCGGGTTGCCGGAGGTCATGCCGCCGGGGCATATCGAACAGGCGACGCCGGTGGGCGCGCCAATCATCACCCCCGCCGAACCCTGGATTATCAGGCCACCCTTCAGGGTGCCGTCACCCTGACGCGCCGCCGGTTTTCCGCTCATGTTCCCGTCCTTTTTATCTCTTATTGTTTTTCTCTGAAATATCGTCTTATTACTGGTGTTAAATCACTCAGTACTGCCGCATATCCGGCGGCTGGCTGCTGTCTTCCTCCGGCGCTTTCGGCGGGTCTTCCGCTGCGCCGCAGTTCCAGTTAATCATCAGCGCGTCACCGCTGAGGGTCTGGACGCCCTGGAGGTTAATGGCGGTGCCGTTAAGGAATATTTTGCCGTCCTGCGTCAGCACCAGCCGCGCCTGCCCGCAGCGCAGTTCCAGATGTTCCCCGGCGGAATAGACCGCCACCTTCCCGGCGCTCTCGGTTTTGCTTTTGCCCACCGTGAAGGTGGCGTTTTCCCCGACGCTGACGTTATAGCCTTTGCCGACCAGCAGCGATTTATAGATACCGACCTGCGAGGACTGCGTCAGCGCCACCGAGGTGTTCATCACGCCGCCCACGGTAGTCTGGTACGCCACGCCGACCGTCAGCGCCCGCGCCACGCCCACCGTTTCCGCCTGGTTCTGGCCGACAGTAATGCTCTGATTCTGGCCCACAGTTTCTTTCTGGTTCTGTACCACCGTCTGCACCTGATTCTGCTTCACGGTGATGACCTGGTTGCCGCCGATGGTTTCGCGGTGGTTTGCCGTCACATCAGTGGTACGGTTATTCAGTACATCGGTATCCATATCTTTTTGCGCATGGATATAAACCTGCTCCTGCCCGGTGGCATCTTCAAAGCGCAGCTCATTAAAGCCGTCGCCCTTATACGTTTTCGACCGGATGGTCATCTGCGTCTTCGTTCCCGGCAGGCTGCCCGGTGAACGGTTATCCTGGTGATAGGTGCGCCCCATGATGAGGGGCTGGTCAGGGTCGCCATTGAGGAAGTCCACTATAACCTCCTGACCCACGCGCGGAATGGCGAGATTGCCGAATCCGGCACCTGCCCATGCCTGCGATACCCGCACCCAGCAGGAGCTGTCCTCGTTCCCCGGACAGTAACGGTCCCAGTGAAAGCGCACCCGCACCCGGCCATGTTCGTCGCAGAAAATCTCTTCTCCCGGCGGTCCGGTAACGATGGCGCTCTGCGGGCCGTCCACCTTCGGTTTCAGCAGGGGCTGCGGTCGCCAGGTCCGGTCTGCGGGGATAACCTCAAACTGATTATCCAGCGTGGTGCCCTGTCCCCGGCTGCCTTTCAGCGCCTGTGGTTGTTTGCCCGTCAGAACGGAACTGATAACCTGCCATTGCCGGTTAAGCTCCCTGACCGGATGCCCGGTAAGCGTAAAAATGACGCCCGGCCATAATGTCGGTGAATTGCTGACGCAGGAGGCTGTCTCCGCATTGTTGCGCCAGCCCTCCATCTGATAACGGGCGAAATCCTGCCCGTGCTGTTCATCCTTGAACCGTCCCGGATAATCGAAGACCTCATACTGCGTGCGCTGGCCGTTCAGGTGTTCGCCGTCACACCCGTAATACGCCGGCCATCCCGGCACCTTAAAGGTGTAGTCCTGGGTTTCCACCGAAGAGGGGCGTATCTGCGCCTGGTAACTGAATGTACTGACAGTCAGGGGCAAAAGAGTGGTCGTGGGGTTGGGGTTAAAGGGGATTTCACCCGTGCGGGACAGCCCGGCCATATCATCGCACAACGTTAGTGTCTGCGTGTCGGCAACGTGCCGGTCAAAAAAGAAAATCCCTTCCTCCGACCACAGGCGGGTGAGAAATGCCAGGTCGGTCTCGCCGTACTGCACGCAAAATTCCCGCGCCGGGTGATCTTCATAAAACAGCGATTCCCAGCCTGTGATACCGTTTTCCTCCAGCAGCGTGGTGGAAATGGTCTGAATATCCTGCTGCTGGAAGATACGGAAATTTTGTCGCAGCCCGGCGCGCCACAGGGGAGGGTTGATGGTCAGGCTGTAGCACATCTGCCAGCCGTTGTACTCTTTCATCCCGAAGCGGGTGACAATGCCGCTGATACGGCGCTGTGGTGTATCGCCCTGCCAGACAGTCAGGGTGGCATTCTTTTCCAGTACGTTTTCCGCTGCCTGTCCGAAAGCGTCACTGGCGACTTCAATGTCCAGAGTAAACGGGGATAAATAACGCTGTTTCAGCAGAAAGCTCACCACGGCGAAGGTTTTTGACCCCAGACCATCCACGTCCAGTGTGAAACGTAAACCTGTCGACATAAGTGCCTCCCTGAATCAATAAAACGGGGCATTTCCGCAGGCATCGCAACAGGCGTTATCTGGTCTTCTGACTTATCTGCGAATAACCGGGAAAATGATTAGCATTACTGATAAATAATGTCCCATTTAAAAACGACCCCCTGTCCTGTTTTATGATTTCTGTCAATGAATTATGAATTTCGTTTTTATTTATTTTAAAAATGTATTTTATTTTTACTTAAGTGATGTGAATACATAATCATCCTGGCGCTCCTGAATGTCGCCCTGTCGCACACTTCCTCACTGTGGGGCTGGTGTCTTCCACGCTGGCACACGCGCTCTGGCCCAAAGGGGAGAAGATGATCGCGAACGCGCCGGGCATGACGCCGAAAGAGGACTGGTCCTCGCACTACCGTGATGTAAAGTAAAACCAGCTCTCCCGCTCTTTCGGCGGCTTTGCAGGCGAAGTGCGTCAGCATCTCACGAATAAATCTTTTAAATCCGAAAACAGTTTTTCCTTTTTTTGCACCAGCAGCATTCGCGTAACTTTCTCCCTGCAACAAGCTGCCTTTATGGCAGTCCCTTACGCTTCAGACCTGAAAGAAGCGCCTGATCCATCAGGATGGTCGTCCTCCCTTACGGCGGCTGCCTTTGAAAACCACCGGGTCACGACTCCATCGTGGCTAAGGTCTCACTTCATTCATCGTTACTGCATCACACTGCCGGTTTTTCACCGGAGAAATCTGCACCAGCTCACACACCTGCTGATATTCAGCACCCTTAACATTTACGGGCTGCAGCCTGCATTGCCGTCAGGCTTTGCTGCCGCGTGGCCGTAAAATTGCACCAGCTCTCGTGTTCCACGAGCACAAGGCCCAACTCAGGCGTCACTTTGTCGCGTAAAGCGACAAAGTGACGCCGTTCCACCACGCTTGACGCAAGCCACGGAAAATCTGGTCTGCGCCCTCAATCCCCCACACTGACACGTCGCTTTCAGGCCGCTGTCGGTTCAGAAACGGAGAAAAAGATCGATACCGAGGGGGGCATGATGCCCCGGAGAATTTCCTGCTACGGCAGGCAGCCTGTGCCGCGTACAGCCTGAAGCTCCCTACACCTCAACAACCTGCCTCCCCGGCGTGAAGGTATCGTTCTGGCACAGCCAAAAAGCATACGACGGGGCCATCTTGTGCTTTTTAACAGCAGCAATGGGGAGCTATGGGCAAATTAGGCGGTGAAATGAAGGCGTTGTCGAAAAAGGCGGGCGGTAGTTTTAAAACGGTGGATGACCGCATTCATATTATGCAGCGATTCAGTCGCCATTTACGTACGCTGAATATCCAGATCCAGCGGGTGGAACAGATCAGGGTTCGCCATATTGAATGCTATATTCAGACGCGATTGGCGCAGGAGATCGGTAAACGGACGCTGCAAAACGAAATGGCTGCGCTGCGTGGCGTGCTGCAACAGGCCGGGCGTAAGCAGGTGGCAGAACATGAGCGGCTGACCAATAAATCATTAGGGGTGGCTGGCGCATCCCGCAACGGCACTAACCGGGCCATCATGCCTGAGTATTATCAGCGGGGGCTGGCAGCAACGCTGGAGCTGGCAAGGCTGATGGGGTTACGTTCGCAGGAGACGGTACAATGCTGTCAGTCACTGAACGCGTGGAAAAAGGCGCTGGAGCGCGGCGAAACCAGGCTGACGGTGGTTTTTGGCACCAAAGGCTACCGTCCACGCAAAACGTGTTATTCAGGATGCTATAGCTGTCAAAAAAGCGCTGGATAATGCCCTGTCTGTTGCAGAAGAACGAAATGGCAGTCTGATCGACCAGCCTGACCTCCAGAAAGCCATGAATTACTGGCGCGGGGAGATCGCCAGGGTCGGACTGAGGGGCGATTACACCCCACACTCACTGCGCTATGCGTGGACGCAGGATGCGATCCGCTACTATCTGGCGCAGGGATTCAGCGATAAGGAGGCGCTGGCAATGACGGCGACGGACGCGGGCGGTATGTAGCGCAGGTGTACGGGCGACAGGAAGAAAGTGACTAATACATACAGACGAAAAAAACCGTATACCTTTGACAGTAATACGGTTTCTTTACTTCCCCGGATGTCCTGAAACACCCCAGGAAGGTATGTTGGTGGGTCGTGCAGGATTCGAACCTGCGACCAATTGATTAAAAGTCAACTGCTCTACCAACTGAGCTAACGACCCCTTGCGGGATGTACTTCAAATTTATTCAGGCTGGTGGGTCGTGCAGGATTCGAACCTGCGACCAATTGATTAAAAGTCAACTGCTCTACCAACTGAGCTAACGACCCATCTGGGTGTTGCCTGAATATTCACTCGGAACCAATATAAATTGGTGGGTCGTGCAGGATGACTCGGCTTTGCCTCGCCCTTCGGGCCGTTGCTGAAGCAACGTTATCCTTCACGTTTAACATCTGAGTAAGACATTAAAATTGGTGGGTCGTGCAGGATTCGAACCTGCGACCAATTGATTAAAAGTCAACTGCTCTACCAACTGAGCTAACGACCCGAGTGGTGGGTGATGACGGGCTCGAACCGCCGACCCCCTCCGTGTAAAGGAGATGCTCTACCAACTGAGCTAATCACCCACTCTGTACTGCCGGTAATGCGTTAAGTGGTGGGTCGTTCAGGATGACTCGGCTTTCGCCTCGCCCTACGGGCCGTTGCTAAAGCAACGTTATCCTTCACGTTAAGCTATTACTATCCACCTAACTTATTGGTGGGTCGTGCAGGATTCGAACCTGCGACCAATTGATTAAAAGTCAACTGCTCTACCAACTGAGCTAACGACCCACTTTTACGCTGTTTTCACGTTGTTTGATATCCCGTGGCAACGGCGGCATATATTACTGATTTAAGAATTCTGCGCAACAAAAATTTCGATGAAGATCACTTAACTGCTTACGAATCATGCTGCACGACCAGAAATAACGCGATTTCTGGTCATGCGATAATCATCCCATCGAACTCAGACGTTTTTGCGCCTGTTTAGCACCTTCGGTGCCAGGGAATTTTGTGACGACTTGCTGATAAACCGCTTTGGCTTTCGCAGTGTCACCTTTGTCCTGCATGATCACGCCGACCTTAAACATCGCATCAGGCGCTTTTGGCGATTTTGGGTAATTTTTCACCACAGAGGCAAAATAAAACGCCGCATCGTCCTTCTTACCCTTGTTGTAATTCAACTGACCCAACCAATAGTTCGCATTGGGCAGATAAGTGGAATCAGGGTATTTCTTAACGAAGTTCTGGAACGCAACGAGAGCGTCTTCCTGACGAGATTTATCCTGCACCAGGGCAATAGCTGCGTTGTAATCCGTATTGGCGTCACCGCTCTGTACAGGCGCACCTGTCGAAGCCGAAGCATTGTCTGCCGGAGCAGGTGTTGCTGTCGCCGCACCGCTCTGATCGCCCGCTGCTGGCTGCGCTGCTGCACCGCCGCTGCTCAGGCTATCTATCTGCTGCAAAATTTGCTTCTGACGATCCATAACCTGGTTAAGCTGATATTGGCTTTCCTGAATCTGGCCACGGAGAGAGTCAATATCGTTTTGGTTATCGGAAAGTTGCTGCTGGAGTTGAGTTAAAAGCTGGCTGTGAGCGTTAGAAATACGCTCGAGTTGAGTGACCCGGTCTTCTACCGAGCCTGAGCCGACACTACTGATTGGTGCCTGAGCAAAAGCGGCCCAGGGGGCCGCTATTCCAACCAGTAACGACAGACTCAACAGATGATGTCTGAAGTTACTGCTCATGCAATTCTCTTAGTAAACCAGTACGGCACGACGGTTTTTGGAGTAAGCCGCTTCGTCGTGACCCAGTACTGCAGGTTTTTCTTTACCGTAAGAAACGATGGAGATCTGGTCAGCAGAAACGCCTTTACCCTGCAGGTACATCTTAACGGCGTTAGCACGACGCTCACCCAGGGAGATGTTGTACTCTGGAGTACCACGTTCGTCCGCATGACCTTCTACGGTGACTTTGTAAGATGGGTTGCTACGCAGGAAGTTAGCGTGAGCATCCAGCATCGCAGCGAAGTCAGAACGGATGTCGTATTTATCCAGATCGAAGTAAACGATGTTGTTCTGCTGCAGCTGCTGCATCTGAAGACGCGCTTGCTCTTCAGAAGACATGTTGCCATTGCCGTTAGCGTCCATACCGGTGCCGGCACCCATCATGCCTTCGCCGCTCTGGTCATTGCTTGCGTTCTTGTTAGAAGAACACGCTGCGATTGCCATTACAGGCAGAGCGATCATCAGCCCCTTCAGCACTTTGTTCAGTTGCATTTCTATGATTCCTTTAGTAATCAATTAATTATTATTTACAGATACGGCGACCAGGCAGGTGATTTTACCTGTCCATCAGTTGCCGGAATACGCGCTTTGAAACGCCCATCTGTAGAAACCAGATTCAGCACAGATCCCATCCCCTGAGAAGAGCTGTAGATTACCATCGTGCCGTTAGGTGCCAGACTTGGCGTTTCATCCAGGAACGTTGACGACAGAACCTGCACGCCACCCGCTACCAGATCTTGTTTGGCAATGTGCTGCTGCCCACCGTTGGAGCTAACCATTACCATAAATTTACCGTCGCTGCTCACGTCTGCGTTCTGGTTCTGCGTACCTTCCCAGCTAATACGTTGCGGAGCACCGCCGTTGATATTCACTTTATAGATTTGTGGACGGCCGGCCTGGTCAGAAGTAAATGCCAGGTTCTGGCTGTCCGGGAACCAGCTTGGTTCAGTGTTGTTGCTACGACCATCAGTCACCTGGCGAATTTGACCAGAACCGACATCCATCACGTACAGGTTCAGGCTACCGGTTTTAGACAGGGCAAATGCCAGCTTAGAACCGTCCGGAGAGAACGATGGAGCACCGTTGTGACGTGGGAACGAAGCGACCTGACGAACAGCACCGTTAGCCAGCGTCTGGATAACCAGCGCAGAACGACCGCTTTCGAAGGTAACATAGGCCAGTTTGGAACCATCCGGTGACCAGGCTGGAGACATCAGCGGCTGAGAAGAACGTTTCACCAGGAACTGGTTGTAACCGTCGTAGTCAGACACACGCAGCTCATACGGGAACTGACCGCCGTTGGTCTGCACCACATAAGCGATACGGGTACGGAATGCGCCTTTAATGCTGGTCAGTTTTTCGAATACCGCGTCGCTGGCAGCGTGAGCCGCGTAGCGCAGGTACTGTTTAGTGACCTTGTAAGAGTTCTGTGCCAGAACGGTGCCCGGTGCGCCGCCGGTATCAACCAGCTGCCATGCAACGTTGAAAGAACCGTCTGGGTTAGGGGTAACCTGACCCACCACCACGGCATCAATACCCAGCGCAGACCATGCGGCAGGCTGTACTTCCTGCGCGCTGCCCGGCTGCTGTGGCAGACGAGAACGATCTAATGGGTTGAATTTACCGCTGTTACGCAGGTCAGCTGCAACGATGCCACCCGCATCTTCAGGTGCAGCACCTGGGCCAGCCCACTGGAACGGAACAACACCGATTGGACGCGCCGAGTCCACCCCCTGGGTGATCTCGATACGTACCTCTGCGTGCAGCACAGCTGCCCACAGCATTAAGAAACTAAATGCTACACGTAATGCCTGCTTCATCATATCTCCCTTATCCAGGTAACCTTACCCACGATAATTTAGCAGAATGTTAACAAACTCAAATAGACAAAACTACCAGAACCCTGTGACTAAACCTGGTCTAAATTTCCCCGTTTGCACGGGGAAAATGTAACTTAAGGTTTGAAGTCCAGCGGTGCATTTTTGAATGTTTCATACACAGCCTGAGATGGTGGTTTCGGGAATTTCGTCATTCTGCTGGTTGCAGATAACATCTGCTGACAGAATGCGTCATCCCCACCTTCCGGCTTCACGCTAAGTATGCTGCCGTCAGAACTTATATTTACACGCAAAGTACAGGTCTTGCCTTTATAGGTTTCCCAGTCATACAGATGACCACGAATAGCTGCCTGCACCTGTGAAATATACGAAGCAATCTCGGCCTGTGATGCACCACCCTGCCCTTGTTTACTTCCTTTAGCAGGAGATGCCCCACCAGCGCTACCACTGGTAGTACCTTTCGGCGCATTCTTACCAGCACTCAAGTCGCCAAGTAGATCGTCAACGCCTGCAGCCGCGGCAGCTTTCTCAGCGGCTGCAGCCTTTTTCGCGGCGGCTTTATCAGCGGCAGCTTTCTTATCGGCAGCGGCTTTCTCTGCTGCAGCTTTCTTATCCGCAGCAGCTTTCTCAGCGGCAGCTTTTTTGTCTGCTGCGGCTTTTTCAGCGGCAGCCGCTTTTTCAGCAGCAGCTTTCTCTGCAGCAGCGGCTTTCTTCGCAGCATCAGCAGCTGCTTTCTTCTCAGCTTCCTGAGCAGCTTTCTTCGCGGCTTCTGCTTCAGCTTTCTTCTCAGCATCCGCAGCCGCTTTCTTCGCTGCTTCCGCTTCGGCTTTTTTCTGAGCATCGGCAGCCGCTTTCTTCGCTACTTCTGCTTCAGCTTTCTTCTGAGCGTCGGCAGCGGCTTTCTTCGCTGCTTCCGCTTCCGCTTTCTTCTGAGCATCGGCAGCCGCTTTTTTCGCCGATTCTGCCGCTAATTTAGCCTGGGCATCAGCCTGCGCTTTCGCGTCCGCTGCAGCTTTTGCAGCCGCTTCTTCCGCCTGCTTTTGCTGTTCCTGTGCTTTCTTCGCGGCCTCTTCAGCCTGCTTCTGCTGTTCCGCCTGCTCTTTTGCGGCTTCCTGCGCCTGCAAACGTTCTTTCTCAAGCTGCTTCAGACGCTCTTGCTCGGCGGCCTGCTTTTCACGCAGTTCATCCGCTTGCTGTTGCGCCTGTTTCTCACGCTGCTCTTCAGCTCGTTTTGCACTCGCTTTCTGCTGCTGCTGACGATTATAGTTCTGCACTACCGCACCGGGATCCACCATCACGGCGTCGATGGAAGAACCTCCACCGCCGCCCGCTGATGCATCGATATGCTCGTCGAACGAACTCCAGATCAGTGCTGCAAAAAGAATAACGTGCAGCACTGCGGAGACGATTATCGCTCGCTTAAGCTTGTCGTTCTGTTCGGTTGCCTTTGACACTATCGGTTCCCAAAAACTACGCAGATGATCAAATAGGCTGAGTCATTAAGCCAACTGACTTAACACCCGCACTATGTAGCAAGTTCAGCGCTTTAATAATTTCATCGTATGGTACGTCTTTCGCGCCACCGATTAAGAAGACCGTTTTCGGATTTGACTCCAGGCGTCGTTGCGCTTCAGCAATAACCTGCTCAGGTGGTAGCTGATCCATACGATCTTTCTCTACCACCACGCTGTATTGCCCTACGCCGGAAACCTCAATGATGACTGGAGGGTCGTCATTGGTGCTTACCGCCTGTGATTCTGTCGCATCCGGCAGATCAACTTCCACGCTCTGGGTAATGATGGGCGCTGTCGCCATAAAGATCAGCAGCAGTACCAGCAGTACGTCCAGCAGCGGAACGATATTGATTTCGGACTTGAGCTCGCGACGCCCCCGTCCACGCGTTCTGGCCATGGTTTACCCCTTGTTGCTCTCGGTGCTGGTAAACGCCTGACGGTGCAGAATCGCGGTGAACTCTTCCATAAAGTTGTCGTAGTTCAGTTCCAGTTTGTTCACACGCTGGTTCAGACGGTTGTAAGCCATTACTGCCGGAATTGCAGCAAACAGACCGATTGCCGTTGCAATCAGTGCTTCTGCAATACCCGGTGCCACCATCTGCAACGTCGCCTGCTTCACCGCACCCAGCGCGATAAAGGCGTGCATGATCCCCCATACCGTACCAAACAGACCGATGTATGGGCTGATGGAACCTACGGTACCCAGGAAAGGAATATGCGTTTCAAGATTTTCCAGCTCGCGGTTCATGGAAATGCGCATCGCACGCGATGCACCTTCAACGACCGCTTCCGGCGCATGGCTGTTAGCACGATGCAGACGGGCAAACTCTTTGAAACCGCTGTAGAAAATTTGCTCGGAGCCTGCGAGGTTCTCACGGCGTCCCTGGCTTTCCTGGTACAAACGAGAAAGTTCGATACCTGACCAGAACTTATCTTCAAACGCTTCCGCCTCACGGCCTGCTGCATTGAGGATACGTGTTCTCTGGATGATGATAGCCCAGGATGCGATTGAAAAACCAATCAAAATCAACATGATAAGTTTAACCAGAAGGCTAGCCTTCAGGAACAAATCAAGGATATTCATGTCAGTCACTGCTTAAACTCCGCGACAATAGACTTAGGAAGCGCACGAGGCTTCATTATGGTTGGATCAACACAAACAATCAGTACTTCAGCTGAGTTCAGTACGGTGTTCTCTGCATTGACTATCCGCTGCGTGAAAACCAGTGAGGTTCCGCGCATTGATGTAATTTCAGTTTGGACTTCGAGCATATCGTCGAGTCTGGCAGGCGCAAAATACTCAAGCGTCATCTTGCGTACCACAAAGGCAACTCGCTCAGCCAACAGTACCTGTTGGCTAAAGTGATGATGGCGCAGCATCTCTGTGCGTGCCCGTTCATAAAAAGCAACGTAGCTGGCGTGGTAAACCACACCACCGGCGTCAGTATCTTCGTAATAGACACGAACCGGCCATCGAAACAGCGTTGTATTCACTTTACATCCCGGTAATGCAACAAAAGTTAACTCTTTTAAACTTCGCTACTATACGCGCGGGAAAGATGGTTTGGAATGGGAGAAAGTAAACGGAGAGTAAATTTTTATGGGCTCGGGTAAGCCCATATCATTAACGGACATTTCTTATTCAGAAGAAGAAGAAAATCAAACCGGCGAGAAGAACCAGATCGGCGAGCAGCGGGCAAAAAAGACCCTGCCAGTGAAGTGCTTTCGGACGAAAGCCCACGCCGTGAATGACGCCAGCACACACCGCCCACATAATGAGGAAGCCGTGCCAGATCTCAAGCTCGCTGGTCTTTGCCGCGAAGCGCGACGGGTCCCAGAAGATACAGCCTGCCAGCAGTAATGCCATCACTAAAGAAAGCGCCCTTAACGGGCGCTTATCCATTACCGCGTAAAGCATCGCGATAATTTTCATTAGTGTTTTTCTTCACCCGCTTTGGACGCTTCAACGTGCTCAAGCGCCAGTGCAGTGATGACACCAAAGGCACAGGCAAGAAGCGTCCCTAAAATCCATGCGAAATACCACATATTCAGCTCCTTACTTAGTACATAGAGTGGGTGTTGCTTTCGATATGTTCTTTGGTGATACGACCGAACATTTTCCAGTAACACCAGGTGGTGTAGAGCAGGATAATCGGTACGAATACACAAGCCACATATGTCATCAGGTTCAGCGTCAGCTGGCTGGAGGTTGCATCCCACATGGTCAGGCTAGCATTCATCATGGTGCTGGATGGCATCACGAATGGGAACATAGCAATACCCGCAGTCAGGATGATGCACGCCAGCGTCAGTGAAGAGAACACGAACGCCAGTGCGCCTTTTTCCAGACGAGACGTCAGCACCGTCAGCAGTGGCAGCAATACACCCAGTGCCGGGATAGCCCACAGCGCAGGAGTATTGTTGAAGTTCACCAGCCATGCACCAGCCTGACGAGCCACTTCTTTGGTCAGCGGGTTAGACGGTGCAGCGTGGTTGATAGCAGACGTCACTACGTAACCATCAATACCGTACATCACCCAAACGCCAGCCAGTGCGAAGCAGACCAGCGTTACCAGAGCAGCAACCTGAGCTGTCGTGCGAGAACGCAGGTGCAGTTCACCCACAGTACGCATCTGCAGATAGGTCGCGCCCTGGGTAATGATCATCGCCACACTCACTACGCCTGCCAGCAGACCAAACGGGTTCAGCAGCTGGAAGAAGTTACCGGTGTAGTAAAGACGCATGTAATCGTCGATGTGGAACGGTACGCCCTGCAGCAGGTTACCGAACGCCACGCCAATCACCAGAGGTGGAACGAAGCTACCAATGAAGATGCCCCAGTCCCACATGTTGCGCCAGCGGGTGTCTTCAATCTTGGAACGGTAGTCGAAACCAACCGGACGGAAGAATAAAGACGCCAGCACCAGAATCATCGCCACGTAGAAACCGGAGAACGCAGCCGCGTAGACCATCGGCCAGGCAGCAAACAGTGCGCCGCCTGCGGTGATCAGCCACACCTGGTTACCGTCCCAGTGTGGGGCGATGGAGTTGATCATGATTCGACGCTCGGTGTCATTACGACCGAGGAAACGGGTGAGCATGCCCACCCCCATGTCGAAACCATCCGTGACCGCAAAACCGATCAGCAGGATACCGACCAGCAGCCACCAGATAAAACGCAATACTTCATAATCGATCATTTGATGACTCCTGTCTTAGCGTGCCGGCTGAGTAGTCGCACCGGACTGCTCGTAGTGATAGCGACCGGTTTTCAGGCTGCTTGGGCCAAGGCGCGCGAACTTGAACATCAGGAACAGTTCAGCCACCAGGAACAGGGTGTACAGACCACAAATCAGCAGCATGGAGAAGATCAGATCGCCCGCTGTCAGGGTAGAGTTCGCGACCGCTGTTGGCAGCACCTCACCTATCGCCCACGGCTGACGGCCATATTCCGCCACGAACCAACCGGATTCGATAGCAATCCACGGCAGTGGAATACCGTACAACGCGGTACGCAGCAGCCATTTTTTCTGACCAACGCGGTTACGAATAACAGACCAGAAGGACGCTGCAATGATCAGCAACATCAGGATGCCGCAGCCCACCATGATACGGAAGGCGAAGTACAGCGGCGCAACGCGTGGAATGGAGTCTTTGGTTGCCATCTGAATCTGTGCTTCCGTCGCGTCGGAGACGTTCGGGGTATAGCGTTTCAGCAGCAGACCGTAACCCAGGTCTTTCTTCACGTTATTAAACTGATCGCGAACCGCCTGGTCGGTAGAACCGGCACGCAGTTGTTCCAGCAACGCATAAGCTTTCATACCGTTACGGATACGGCCTTCATGCTGCACCATCAGTTCTTTCAGGCCAGTCACCTGTTTGTCGACGGAGCGAGTAGCAATGATACCGAGCGCGTAAGGGATCTGGATGGAGAAGTGGTTTTGCTGCGCATCCTGATCCGGAATACCGAACAGAGTAAAGGCAGCCGGAGCCGGTTGCGTTTCCCACTCAGCTTCGATAGCCGCCAGCTTGGTTTTCTGCACGTCACCCATTTCGTAACCGGATTCATCACCCAGAACGATAACGGACAGAATCGCTGCCATGCCGAAGCTTGCCGCGATGGCGAAGGAACGTTTAGCGAAAGCGAAGTCACGACCACGCAGCATATAGTAGGAGCTGATGCCCAGAATGAACATCGCACCACACACATAACCAGATGCTACAGTGTGAACGAATTTAACCTGTGCGACCGGGTTCAGTACCAGCTCGGCAAAGCTGACCATCTCCATACGCATGGTTTCGAAGTTGAAATCAGACGCGATCGGGTTCTGCATCCAGCCGTTCGCCACCAGGATCCACAGTGCGGACAGGTTAGAACCTAATGCCACCAGCCAGGTTACCGCCATATGCTGGACTTTACCCAGACGGTCCCAACCGAAGAAGAACAGACCTACAAAGGTGGATTCGAGGAAGAAGGCCATCAGACCTTCAATGGCCAGCGGCGCACCGAAGATATCCCCTACATAGTGGGAATAGTAAGACCAGTTAGTCCCGAACTGGAACTCCATGGTCAAACCGGTTGCCACGCCCAGTGCAAAGTTGATACCAAACAACTTGCCCCAGAACTTGGTCATATCTTTATAAATCTGTTTGCCGGAGAGGACGTAGACCGTTTCCATGATGGCCAGCAGGAACGCCATACCGAGCGTCAGTGGCACAAACAGGAAGTGGTACATCGCGGTCAAGGCAAACTGTAAGCGCGACAGTTCGACTATATCTAACATCATGACTCCTTGCTCATCGCATGAAGACTCCGAGAGTGGACGCCGTTAGATACGACGGATCCACACACATGCCCCAATACAAAATTATCTGCTTCCCTTCTTCGTTGCTTATTCTCTACAGGAGGAAAAAGCAGTGATGAAAAGTTACAAATACGTTAATAAAAAACCCAAATTGATCCCGCAAATATAATACGCTGCAAAACCCTTACAATAAACAGGTTTTTATTGAATCACTTTTACGTTTTTCGACGGTGATCAATTTATAGCAAAACTACCACTTTTCAGCCATTTTGATCGGGGACAATTTAACGTCTTTTGATATCTTTTTCCAAGGATTAAACATTGATTTAAATCAAAAACAATCACCATTGTTAACCATGTTTAATTGCAGTAAGAATGGTGAAAATCATGTTAATGACATGTACATCATGAGGTATTGATGGTTATCAAATGCAGGGAATAATATGAACAGAAGTGATTTTAATTAACGAGAAAGGACAATGCAGTTTCGCATGCAGATAAACATATAATGATAGCCACCTCACAGTATTTTTCCATTGCTTTACTGTAACTCTTCGCAATTACATTTAATTTACCTTTACCAACCACAAAATTAACACCGCTTTGTGACTATTCGATGAAACAAAAGACCGCAATGTCTGCGGTCTTTTGAACGTGTGGAATGTTACCCCTCTATCTGAATACTAAAGGTACGCGACTGCCCCGGGCGAAATGCCCCCACGATGCCTTTTTCGTCATGCCCGCCCTCTTTAGTGCGTTCATTCATGTCGGTTTCGTGGCACCCTTTAATCGTCCGGTTTACCGCTAAAGTGGCATCGTAAGAGGTCGACTCCGATGGATTGAACAGGCGAAGGATAAGGGCTTCGCCGTCTTCTGACTTTTTCAATGCACTCAACATACAACCTGTCGGTGGCAACGTTAACAGGCTGTAGCTCTCCGGCGTCCTGAACGCAGCGCGGTTAAGTTTCATCGCATCCCAGGGGATTTTGTTATAGCAGTGAACCGGGGTAAGCCATGCCTTCGCCTGCTGGGCAACACCGGCATCGTCAGGCGATCCGCTAAAACTATAGAGGCTAAAACGGCAGTCAAGCTGGCCACGAACCTGCGAGTCCGGTACGGGCATCTTGATACCAGATGGTCTTCCAGGCCGCAGGAGTAAATCCTCCTTCCCGAGAACCCCCACTCCGCGCAGAAGCGTCAGGGCAAATGTTTTATGAGCGTCACCGATAACTTCAAATTCCCGCAGTCCCTCAGTGAACAACGCCATTCCATGATGCTTTTCCCGGAGTACGGCGTAGTTGAGGAGATTCCAGACCGGCAGTGGCGCTTCCTTCCATCCCTCTTCCTGCCAGTTCGTCATGGCCTCATCCCACACAGGGCGCGTCAGCGAGCCAAACTGCGTATCGGCTAACACCGCTTCCGTATTAAACGGCGTGGGGATCAATACACGGACGCGATGATCGTCAGCCTGATTATCCAGCCGAACCTCCACATCAATACGCCGGCTGTTATGGCTGAGCGTCACCGCCATTTCAGCAGTGAGAAGACCGTTTTGCTGGCGTGCCGAACGTTCGGTGAGGTTTGCCGGAACCGCCATTCGATGACGGATCAGCACCCTGCTCTGCCAGCCTTCATGAGTAACCTCAACGTCATGCTCGCCTTGCACTGAAGTGAGCCGCCACTCCTCTCGCGACGGAGAATAGTCATACTCATCACCATCATCGGAACTCTCTTCAATTTCCAGCACACGGTCATAGATAAGACCTGACGCTTTATCGTGCAGACGCAGCGTTCCGTCACCGTTCAGGCTTATCTGCCAGAAGGCATTTTCCAGCAATGCCTCTGTTGTTTTCGTTGGCGGAAGCGCGTCACCCGCGATATGCGGTTCGATATACAGCGTGCAGTAGCCCATTGATGGCAGGTTCTGACTGAGCTGGATATCGAACGCCATAAACGGCTCATAATTCCCGTAATGGACGATCTGCCTGTCAATCAGCCCCGGGTCAAGTTCGCGGGCGTGGCGAATGAAATACGGAACGTCGTTGCCTTTATCATCCACCAGGCGGAACTGGCTGGCACGCAGGCGGATCGTCGTGTTAATCACCTCGTCACGCGGCCAGGGCATCAGGTTGAACATCACCAGTTTGTCTGCATCGCTTTGCGGCATGTTGTCGACAATCTTGCGCATATAAAAATGCGTCAGGTTATCGGCCATATCCTCAGCCAGCTCGAAACGCGAGAGGATTTCGCGATGCACCTTGTCGCTACAGCAGCAGCCAATGCTGTCGTGGGCGTGATTTTTCAGGATCTCTTTCCACATTTTTTCCAGCAGGCCGTGGTGGTATTCAAACCCCAGCGTCCAGGCAAGCGTTGCCAGCGGCTCCAGGACATTAACGATTTTGTTCTCTATGCGGGCATGCGCAATTTTAATGTCCATCCGCGTGGAGCCTATCGTCCGGTGCACACGCATGTATTTACCGTCGATAAACTCCCCTTTCAGCGTCGCCAGTTCTTCACGGTGTGCTTCAATATGTTCAAAGACTTCCTCAAACCGGCTCATCACAAATTTACGCTGCGGATAAATTTCACGAAGCTTATCCATCACTGCGAAAATGTTTTGCTGCAGCGGCATCTGGTCGTGACCGTTGGGCAACAATATCTCCTTCGTGACGGAGGCTTTTTCCAGCACCCCGAAGTAACTGTCGAGCCGTTTTCGTAATCCTTCTTCATCCTCCGGTAAGTACTTACCAATCGCGTAACCTAACGGCAGTACCTGTGTCGTGACCTCACTGCCATCCGCACTCTGCCATAAAAACTCCGTTTTATCTGTCCCGTGACGCTCTGAACAACCGCGCCAGAACATGGCTCGCGTAATACCAAAACCGTTATAAATGTGCGGAAGTTGCCCGGACATGCCGAACGAATCCGGCAGGTAGCCAATCTTCATCGGCTCGCCCAATGCCATACAGTCGCGGATGCCATACATCAGGTTGCGAACAATCGACTCGCCAGAAACAATTGTGGTGTCCGTCTGGGTATACCAGGGGCCAATAATCAGTTTCCCGGCCTCAACCAGTGCCTTCACCCGGGGCCGGTTTTCTGGTTTCACCGCGAAGTAATCTTCCAGAACCGCCGTCTGCCCGTCGAGGACGTAGTATTTGTATGCGTCATCCTGCTCAAGACGGGTGAGGATCTCCTCCATATTATTGACAAGGAGAATGCGCGACGCTTCAGTGGTGAAATACCACTCACGGTCCCAGTGCATATGCGGTGTAATATGAACGCGAGATACAGCTTTCATCTTCGTTTCCTGTTTGTGCGTGTTTATGGCATGGCGTCTTCAATGACGTATTTGCCGCGCTTTACCGCCTGACGTCGCCAGAAAAGTAAAATGAGTGTCGAGATGGCGGTCCCCACCAGCGCAGCCCCAAACCAGCCCACTGCCGCCGTGATGCCACCCATTCCGCTATGATGGAGCAAGAAGAGGGAGAAAATGCCCGCTCCCGGCGTGGACAACCCGATGCCCATTGCACCGACAATCGCACCGGTCACCATTGAACCCAATACGAATGAACCAATGACCCGCAGCGGATCTTCAATAGCCATTGGGATCGCCCCTTCGGTAATCCCCGCCAGCCCCAACAACCACGTTGACTTACCGGTTTCGATTTCAAACTGTTTGAAGAGATGTGGAGCCAGCAGGGTTGATGCGGTCACCGTGAAGGCGGACACCATTTTGACGGAGGCAAAAATGGCATACGGCCCATAGACACCGTTCGCCATCGCCCCCAGACAGAATGCATACGCCGCTTTATTGACCGGCCCGCCCAGATCGAATGAACACATAAAGCCGAGAAGCGTCCCCAGCAGCAGCGCGTTAGCCCCCGACAGTCCGTTGAGCCAGGCGGTGAGTGAATTGTTTATCCACGCCACGGGCTCACCGATCACAAACAGCATCAGACTGCCCGCCCCCAGCACGCCAATAACCGGATAGAGGTAATAGGTCAGAAAGCCGTTATAGCGATTATTGAGACGAATATGATTTTTCACCCAGCGCATCAGGTAGCCGGCAATCAACCCGCCGGCGATCGCTCCCAAAAAACCAGAGCCGATCATATTCGCGGCAAGACCGGCGGCGAACCCCGGAGCCAGGGCGGGTTTATCCGCCAGTGAGTAAGCTGTATAGGCGGCGAGCACGGGCACCATCAAAATGCCGAGCATGCCACCGCCGAGTTTGCGGTACATCCACAGCCATGAGTTTTCCTGATCGAACAGATGCTGTAAGCCCAGCATCTGCGCCAGCAGTACCGAGATAGCCAGCACCGTACCTCCCGCCACAATCAGCGGTACAGCAAACGAGATACCGCTCAGTAGCGCCTGCTTAAGCTCTGTTTTGAAGCTCTTTTTATCCCCGTTCTGAGCCTGCACAGGGCGAGTATCCTGAGAAGGCTGCAATGCCAGAGCGCGCTCAATAAGGGCTTCAGCATGGCGAAGCGGTTCCGCTACCGGTACGGAAAGCGTGGGGATCCCCTGGAAGCGTTCGCTCTCTTTAACCGCCACTTCAGCAGCCAGAATACAGGCTTGCGCATGCTGCAATTGCCAGGCCGTTAACCGACCTTCAATACCGTTCGCCCCCTGTTTTTCCACCACCACGTTTACACCCAGCTTACGTCCCGCTTTCTCGAGGTATTCAGCAGCCATATACGTATGGGCAATCCCTGCCGGACAGGCGGTCACACAGACAAGGGTTGGCGCATCCACCAGAGGTGACGCTTCCTCAACCTGTGACGTTTCGTCCAGAGCAGCAAGCAGGGCTTCTGCCGTCGTCGCCGCCATCACGCGTGCCCGGAGTGCGTCATCAGCCAGCCGGGAAGTCAGCTCCGTTAACACCTGTATATGTGTTGAACCCGCTTCAGCAGGTGGAATAGCAAGCAGGAAAATCAATTCAACGTCTTCAGGGCCATCCACGCCTTCCCATTTAAGCGGCGCGTCCAGCGTTGCTACCGCAAAGGCAGCCTCTTTCACCACGGGCGATTTGCCATGTGGTACCGCCAGCCCTTCCCCCAGTGCGGTAGGGCCAAGCGATTCCCGACGGAAGACTTCTGCCAAAAATTCATCACCATCGGTAATTTTTCCCAGCTCCAGCAGTCGCATCGTTAGCTGGCGTATTGCCTCATCACGGCTGCCATAGTGCCCCTTCACACAGACAGCGCCGGGATGGGTCAGGGTCGTCAGGTTCATACGGATCCTCACACTTATGTTGTTTTTATCTGAGGGCGATTGTGACAGACGAAACAATACATTTATGTGATCATTTTCACTAACAATCATAATTTGTATCTAAATTGTATTATTTACAAATGATGGAGTGAAGGCATAATTCCGTGAAAAGGTATTAAGCGGGCAATACAAAATGGGCAATAAACCAATGTACCGGCAGATAGCCGATGCGCTACGCGAGAAAATTCATGCCGGTGAATTAAAGCCTGGCGATGCATTGCCAACGGAATCCAGCCTTCAGGAGGCATTCAGCGTCAGCCGCGTGACGGTAAGACAGGCATTAAAACGGCTTACGGAAGAACAAATCATCGAAAGCATTCAGGGCAGCGGCTCCTATGTAAAAGAAGAGCGTGTCAACTATGACATCTACCAGTTAACGGGTTTTTACGAGAAACTGGCCGACCGAAATGTGGACACCCACAGCGATGTGAAAATTTTTGAAGTGATAAAAGCGGACGCGCGGCTGGCAGGAAAGTTAGACCTTAACCCGGACGATAAAGTCTGGCACGTCAAGCGCGTGCGCTTTATCAAGCAAAAGCCGGTAAACCTCGAAGAAACGTGGATGCCGCTGGCGATGTTCGCCGACCTCACCTGGGAAGTGATGGAGAACTCCAAATATCACTACATTGAACAAGTCAAAAAGATGGTTATCGATCGCAGTGAACAGGAGCTGGTACCGGTGATGCCGTCCGAAGAGGCGATCGCCGCGCTGGCGCTCGATCCGGCAAAACCTATCCTGGAGAAAGTGTCTCGCGGTTTCCTGAAAGACGGCAGAGTTTTTGAATACAGCCGCAACGTTTTCAATACTGACGATTACAAATTCACCCTGGTTGCCCGACGCAGGCAATAAAAAAGGCCACTTTTCAGTGGCCAACCATGTCGAAACGGACATTTTTTTATTTCAACGCTCCCTTTTCAGGGAGCAGAGAGGACTTACTTAATGATGGATTTCAGTGCTTCGCCGATATCCGCCAGGCTGCGAACAGTTTTCACGCCTGCGGCTTCGAGCGCTGCAAATTTCTCATCAGCCGTACCTTTACCCCCGGCGATAATCGCGCCTGCGTGACCCATACGCTTGCCTTTTGGCGCAGTCACACCCGCGATGTAACCCACAACCGGTTTGGTCACGTGCTCTTTGATGTAAGCAGCCGCTTCTTCTTCAGCGCTACCACCGATCTCACCGATCATGACGATCGCTTCGGTCTGTGGATCTTCCTGGAACAGTTTCAGGATATCGATGAAGTTAGAACCTGGGATCGGGTCACCGCCGATGCCCACACAGGTGGACTGGCCGAAACCGTAGTCAGTGGTCTGCTTAACCGCTTCATAGGTCAGGGTACCGGAACGGGAAACGATGCCCACTTTGCCCGGTTTGTGAATGTGGCCCGGCATGATGCCTATTTTGCACTCGCCCGGGGTGATAACGCCTGGGCAGTTCGGGCCGATCATACGCACGCCAGCTTCATCCAGCTTCACCTTCACGGTCAGCATATCCAGCGTCGGGATACCTTCGGTGATGGTGATGATCAGTTTGATGCCTGCATCGATCGCTTCCAGAATGGAGTCTTTGCAGAACGGAGCCGGAACGTAGATAACGGTCGCGGTCGCGCCAGTGGCTTCTACTGCTTCGCGCACGGTGTTGAACACCGGCAGGCCCAGGTGCGTGGTGCCGCCTTTACCTGGCGTCACGCCGCCAACCATCTGCGTACCGTAGGCAATTGCCTGTTCGGAGTGGAAAGTCCCCTGGCTACCGGTGAAGCCCTGGCAGATAACCTTGGTATCTTTATTAATTAAAACTGACATTATTTCCCCTCCACTGCGGCAACAACCTGCTGAGCTGCATCCGTCAGACTTTTCGCTGCAATAATATTCAGGCCGCTGTCAGCCAGTTTTTTCGCGCCGAGTTCAGCGTTGTTACCTTCCAGACGCACAACCACCGGAACGTTAACACCCACTTCTGCTACCGCACCGATGATACCGTCGGCGATCAGGTCACAACGTACGATACCGCCGAAGATGTTAACCAGAACGGCTTTCACGTTGTCATCAGAGAGGATGATTTTGAATGCTTCGGTTACGCGCTCTTTGGTTGCACCACCGCCTACGTCGAGGAAGTTGGCTGGCTCACCACCGTGCAGCTTAACGATGTCCATCGTGCCCATTGCCAGGCCCGCACCGTTAACCATGCAGCCGATGTTGCCATCCAGCGCCACGTAGTTCAGTTCCCACTGTGCAGCCTGCGCTTCACGCGGGTCTTCCTGAGACTGGTCGCGCATTTCGCGCAGATCGGACTGGCGGAACAGTGCGTTGCCGTCAGCGCCCAGTTTACCGTCGAGGCAGATCAGATCGCCCTGAGTGGTGATCACCAGCGGGTTGATTTCGATCAGCGCCAGGTCGCGTTCCAGGAAAATCGTTGCCAGACCCATGAAGATCTTGGTGAACTGCTGAACCAGCTTACCTTCCAGACCCAGTTTGAACGCCAGCTCACGTCCCTGGTAAGGCATTGGGCCTGCCAGCGGATCGATAGCCACTTTATGGATCAGATGAGGGGTTTCTTCCGCCACTTTCTCGATTTCCACGCCGCCTTCAGTAGACGCCATGAACACCACGCGACGGGAGCTACGGTCAACCACCGCGCCCAGGTACAGTTCTTTTGCGATATCAGTCGCCGCTTCAACCAGGATCTGGTTTACCGGCTGGCCATTCGCATCTGTTTGATAGGTTACCAGGCGTTTACCCAGCCAATGTTCAGCAAAAGCACGGATCTCTTCTTTGCTCTTAACAACCTTCACACCGCCCGCTTTACCACGGCCACCAGCGTGAACCTGACATTTAACTACCCAAGGGCCGGAACCGATTTTAGATGCGGCTTCTTCTGCTTCACGTGGGGTAGTACAGGCATAACCCACCGGAGCCGGTAAGCCATACCGGGCAAACAGCTGTTTGGCCTGATATTCATGTAAGTTCATGTGTTCTATCCATCCTTCAGGGTAATCGTTATCTTCAAACCTGTAGACCGACGCGATCTGTGTGCCGGATGGCACTACGCTTATCCGGCCTACAGGGCAGGTGACGCTAAAGTGTTACTACACGTCCAACAGCAGACGTGTTGGATCTTCCAGCAGCTCTTTAATGGCAACCAGGAAGCCCACGGACTCACGGCCGTCGATCAGACGGTGATCGTAAGAGAGTGCCAGGTACATCATTGGCAGGATCTCAACTTTACCGTCTACCGCCATAGGGCGATCTTTGATGGCATGCATGCCGAGGATCGCACTCTGCGGTGGGTTGATGATTGGGGTAGACATCAGTGAACCGAATACGCCGCCGTTGGTAATGGTGAAGTTACCGCCAGTCAGGTCATCTACGGTCAGCTTACCGTCGCGGCCTTTAACAGCCAGCTCTTTGATATTTTTCTCGATGTCAGCCATGCCCAGAGTATCCACATCACGCAGAACCGGGGTCACCAGGCCACGTGGCGTAGAAACCGCCATGCTCACGTCGAAGTAGTTGTGGTAAACCACGTCATCGCCATCGATAGACGCGTTCACTTCCGGGTAGCGTTTCAGCGCTTCAACAACCGCTTTCACGTAGAAGGACATAAAGCCCAGACGGATACCGTGACGTTTTTCAAACGCATCACCGTACTGCTTACGCAGATCCATGATTGGCTTCATGTTTACTTCGTTGAAGGTGGTCAGCATCGCGGTGGAGTTTTTCGCTTCCAGCAGACGCTCAGCCACGCGCTTACGCAGGCGAGTCATTGGCACGCGTTTTTCACTGCGTGCGCCCAGGGCAGGCTGTGCTGCCGGGGCTGCCACCGGGGCTTTGGCTTCGGCTTTCGCCGGTGCTTTCGCCAGGTGTTTCTCGATGTCTTCGCGCGTCAGACGACCACCCACACCGGTGCCTTTAATAGCCGCCGCGTCCAGGTTGTGTTCAGCCAGCAGGCGACGGATCGCCGGGCTCAGCGCGTCGTTGTTCTGCTCTTCCAGAGACGCCTGCTGGCGCTGCGCTGGAGTAGACGCTTTCTCTTCAGATTTAGCGCTGGTCTCTTTACCAGAGCTGTTGCCTTCACGCAGGCGACCCAGGATCTGGCGAGAAGTCACGGTCGTGCCTTCATCTTCCAGCACTGCATCCAGAATGCCATCCGCTGAAGCCGGTACTTCCAGTACCACTTTGTCAGTTTCGATTTCTACCAGCACTTCGTCGCGGGTTACCGCATCGCCTGGTTTTTTGTGCCAGGTGGCGACAGTCGCATCTGCTACGGACTCAGGCAGGTCGGGAACAAGAATATCTACGCTACTCATTATGTATCCTTTAATTAATCGACGTTCAGCGCGTCATTGACCAGATCTTGCTGCTGCTTCTGGTGAACGGACATATACCCTACCGCCGGAGAGGCGGAGGCCGGGCGACCTGCATAACGCAGGGCTGACCCAAATGGAATCACTTCACGGAAATGATGCTGGCTGCAGTACCATGCGCCCTGGTTGAGCGGCTCTTCCTGGCACCAGACAAAATCATGTACGTGAGCATACGGTTTCAGCGCTTCCTGCACCGCCTGGTGCGGGAATGGATAAAGCTGTTCGATACGCACGATGGCGACATCTTTCTGGTCGTTCTTACGGCGCTGTTCCAACAGGTCGTAATAAACCTTACCAGAACACATCACCACACGCTTCACAGCTTGCGGATCCAGTTCGTCAATCTCACCGATGGCTGGCAGGAAGGTGCCATTTGCCAGTTCATCCAGGCTGGACACGGCCAGCGGATGACGCAGCAGAGATTTCGGCGACATCACCACCAACGGACGGCGCATACCGCGCAGCGCCTGGCGACGCAGCATGTGGTAAACCTGAGCCGGCGTGGACGGCACACAGACCTGCATGTTCTGCTCGGCGCAGAGTTGCAGATAACGTTCCAGACGCGCAGAGGAGTGCTCCGGACCCTGCCCTTCATAACCGTGTGGCAGCAGCATCGCCAGGCCACACATACGGCCCCACTTCTGCTCACCGGAAGAGATGAACTGGTCGATAACCACCTGCGCACCGTTGGCGAAGTCACCGAACTGCGCTTCCCAGATGGTCAGGGTGCGTGGTTCTGCGGTGGCGTAGCCATATTCAAATGCCAGTACCGCTTCTTCAGACAGCACGGAGTCCCAGACCTTGAACTGGCCCTGACCGTTATGGACGTGCTGCAGCGGGGTGTAGGTTGAACCGTTAGACTGATTGTGAACCACCGCGTGACGGTGGAAGAAGGTGCCACGGCCCGCATCTTCACCGGACAGACGAACAGGAATGCCTTCGTCAACCAGCGTCGCGTAAGCCAGTGTCTCTGCACCGCCCCAGTCGAACAGCTTCTCACCTGCCGCCATAGCCTGACGGTCAGAATAGATCTTCTGTACGCGAGACTGCATCTCAATGGCGTCTGGTACAGTGCTGATGCGTTTAGCCAGCTCCTGCAGGCGCTTCATCTCAACCTTGTTCGGGTAGCTCTCATCCCACTCGTGGTTGAGGTACGGCGACCAGGTAAAGGAGTGCATATTCATTGGGCGCAGCTCTTTCACTACGCATTCACCCGCATCCAGCGCGTCGCGGTAGAGGTTGACCAGCTCGGTCGCATCTTCCAGCGTGACGACTTTGTCGTTTTCCAGCTTGTCAGCATAGATTTTACGCGGCGTCGGGTGCTTTTTGATTTTCTGGTACATCAGCGGCTGGGTTGCACTTGGCTCATCAGCTTCGTTGTGGCCGTGACGGCGGTAGCAGAACAGGTCGATCAGCACATCGCGTTTAAAGGTGTTACGGAAGTCCAGTGCCAGACGGGTAACAAATGCCACTGCTTCCGGGTCATCCGCATTAACGTGGAAGATCGGTGCCTGCACCATCTTACCGATGTCGGTGCAGTACGGAGTGGAGCGTGCATCCAGTGGGTTAGACGTGGTGAAGCCTACCTGGTTGTTGATCACGATGCGAACGGTACCGCCCACTTCATAACCACGCGCCTTGGACATGTTCAGGGTTTCCTGAACCACGCCCTGGCCAGTGATGGCTGCATCACCGTGAATGGTAATTGGCAGCACTTTATTGCTGCTCGGCTCGTCCAGTCTGTCCAGACGCGCACGTACAGAACCGATAACCACCGGGCTGACGATTTCCAGGTGTGACGGGTTAAACGCCAGCGCCAGGTGAACCAGACCGCCTTCGGTTTCGATATCAGACGAGAAGCCCATGTGGTACTTCACGTCACCGGTGCCAAGGTGTTCTTTATGTTTGCCTGCGAACTCGTCAAACAGATCCTGCGGTTTTTTACCCAGTACGTTGACCAGAACGTTCAGACGACCACGGTGCGCCATGCCGAGAACCACTTCGCGGGTACCGCTGTTGCCAGCATGGCGAATCAGTTCTTTCAGCATTGGTACTAACGCATCACCGCCTTCCAGCGAGAAGCGTTTTGCGCCCGGGAATTTCGCACCCAGATAACGCTCAAGGCCTTCTGCTGCGGTCAATTCATTCAGGAAGCGTTTTTTCTCATCAGCCGAGAACGTCGCGTGGCCAGCCACGGACTCAATGCGCTGTTGGATCCAGCGTTTCTCTTCTGTAGAGGTGATGTGCATGTATTCCGCGCCGATGGAGCCGCAGTAGGTTTGCTTGAGCGCGTTAATCAAATCGCCCAACTTCATCGTGTCTTTGCCGATGGCAAAGGAACCTACGTTAAAGCTTTCCTGGAAATCGGCCTCGGTCAGATCGTGATAAGCCGGATCGAGATCCGCTACACGGTCTTGCTGCCACAGTCCCAGCGGATCGAGATTCGCATGCTGGTGACCACGGAAGCGATAAGCGTTGATAAGCTGCAGGACTTTAACCTGCTTCGCATTGGTGTCAGGGTCGGAAATCGCAGAAGAGTAACGTGAGGCATCCTTCGCCAGACGACGGAAATAATCACGTGTTTTGGAATGGAATTGATCCGGTTTGACTCCCGTGCCAGGCAACTGCTGGAACATGGAACGCCAGTTAGCGTCCACTGAGTCAGGATCGGTTAAGAAGTCTTCATAGAGCTGTTCTATCCAGCTCTGGTTAGCACCAGAGAGGTAAGAAGAGTCCAGCCAGGCTTTCATTGCGCCGTTCTGCATCGTGATCCCTTAAGCATTTTTATGCTTACTTTCGCCGTAGAAACTACCACGTACAACACGTACGTGCCGGGGTTCACCTGCGAGCTCTTATTGGCTCGCGAAGGAACCTTTAAAAACTGTCCTAAGGGATTTTCCCTTACCCTGCCCTCTCCCCACAGAGGCGAGGGGAAAGGCGTCGGCAGTTTTTAAAGATTTCCTACAATCCGTTCCCTCTCCCTGTGGGAGAGGGTTAGGGTGAGGGGAACAGCGCTCCCCTCTCACTACTTACGCACTGCGCTGCAACAGCATCGACTTAATGTGGCCGATGGCGCGCGTCGGGTTCAACCCCTTCGGACACACGCTGACGCAGTTCATGATGCTATGGCAGCGGAATACGCTGAAAGCATCACTTAGCCCTTCAAGGCGGTTATCGGTTTCGGTGTCGCGGCTATCGATCAGGAAACGATAGGCAGCCAGCAGACCGGCCGGGCCGATAAACTTGTCCGGGTTCCACCAGAACGACGGGCAAGACGTTGAACAACATGCACAAAGAATACACTCGTACAGCCCATCGAGTTTTTCACGCTGCTCAGGAGACTGTAAGTGCTCACGAGCGGGTGGATTTTGCCCATTATTCAACAAGTAAGGCTTAATCTTCTCATATTGTGCATAGAATTGCCCCATGTCCACCACCAAATCGCGCACGACCGGCAGGCCTGGCAGAGGACGGATAACAATTTTCTGACCCGGGCGCTGCAGCGCTGAAACTGGCGTGATGCAGGCCAGGCCATTTTTGCCATTCATATTCACGCCGTCGGAGCCACACACCCCTTCACGGCAGGAGCGACGGAATGACAGCGTTGGGTCTTTTTCTTTCAGCTGCATTAATGCATCCAGCAGCATCATGTCACGGCCTTCTTCTGCTTCCAGCGTGTAATCCTGCATACGCGGAGCATCGTCTACATCCGGGTTATAACGATAAACTGAGAATTCGAGTTTCATTGTCCTGTCTCCGCATTAGTAAGTACGAATCTTCGGCGGGAACGCCGGACGCAGTTTCGGTTCCATATTGACGCTACGACGCGTCATGGTTTCCGACTCTGGCAGATACAGGGAATGGCACAGCCAGTTTTCGTCATCCCTTTCCGGGAAGTCGAAGCGGCTATGCGCGCCACGGCTCTCGGTACGGAAGTTTGCCGACACCGCAGTGGCGTAAGCGGTTTCCATCAGGTTATCCAGCTCCAGACACTCAACGCGCTGGGTGTTGAACTCGCTGGAGGTGTCATCCAGACGGGCGTTTTTCAGACGCTCGCGGATAGCCTTCAGCTGCTCCAGGCCTTTCGCCATCGCGTCACCTTCACGGAAGACCGAGAAGTTGTGCTGCATACATTCCTGAAGCGCTTTACGGATTTCCACCGGATCTTCGCCGTTACGGTTGCCGTTCCAGCGGTTGAGGCGTTCGAGAGAAGCATCAATTTCAGCTTCGGTGGCATCCAGCAGGTCGCCTTGCTCGGCAATGGATTCCTGCAGATGCAGACCCACCGCGCGGCCAAACACCACGAGGTCAAGCAGGGAGTTACCGCCCAGACGGTTGGCACCGTGTACGGATACGCAGGCGATTTCGCCCACCGCAAACAGACCCGGGATAACCACATCTTCACCCTGCTCGTTCACGGTCAGTGCCTGGCCGGTTACTTTGGTCGGAATACCGCCCATCATATAGTGGCAGGTTGGGATAACCGGGATCGGCTCTTTGACCGGGTCGACGTGAGCGAAGGTACGGGACAGCTCCAGGATGCCCGGCAGACGGGATTCCAGAACCTCTTTACCCAGGTGGTCGAGTTTCAGCTTAGCGTGTGGCCCCCACGGACCATCGCAGCCGCGACCTTCACGGATTTCGATCATGATAGAACGCGCTACCACGTCACGACCCGCCAGGTCTTTCGCATTCGGGGCATAACGCTCCATGAAGCGCTCGCCGTGTTTGTTCAGCAGATAACCACCTTCACCACGGCAGCCTTCTGTCACCAGTACGCCTGCACCAGCGATACCCGTTGGGTGGAACTGCCACATCTCCATATCCTGCACCGGCACGCCAGCGCGGATAGCCATACCCACGCCGTCACCGGTGTTGATGTGGGCGTTGGTGGTGGACTGATAAATACGGCCTGCACCGCCGGTCGCCAGCACGGTGGCGCGGGCTTTGAAGTAAACCACTTCACCGGTTTCGATACACAGCGCGGTACAACCCACCACTGCGCCATCGGCGTTTTTCACCAGATCCAGCGCGTACCACTCGGAAAAGATGGTGGTGTGGTTTTTCAGGTTCTGCTGATACAGAGTGTGCAGCAGTGCGTGACCAGTACGGTCAGCCGCCGCTGCAGTACGTGCCGCCTGCTCGCCGCCGAAGTTTTTCGACTGGCCGCCAAACGGACGCTGATAAATGGTGCCATTTTCCAGACGGGAGAATGGCAGACCCATATGATCCAGCTCCAGAATCGCTTCCGGGCCGGTCTTACACATATATTCAATGGCGTCCTGGTCACCGATGTAGTCGGAACCTTTTACCGTGTCGTACATGTGCCATTCCCAGTTATCTTCATGGGTATTACCGAGTGCCACGGTGATACCACCCTGCGCAGACACGGTATGGGAACGGGTCGGGAATACTTTAGAGAGCAGCGCACAGGTCTGGCCGCTCTGGGAAATTTGCAGCGCTGCGCGCATACCTGCGCCACCAGCACCAATCACAACAGCATCAAATTCTCTGACTGGCAGTTTCATTACACACCCCACACCACAACGAATCCATAAATAACGTAAACCACCAGTGCAACGACGATAGCCAGCTGCAGAGGAAGGCGAATGGCCAGTGGTTTAACGTAATCGGTCAACACCTGCCACATGCCAATCCAGGCATGAATAAGGATGGAGAACAGAGCCAGCAGGGTGAACACTTTGGTGAAGGCAGATCCGAAGAACCCACTCCAGATTTCCCACGTCAGCTCGCCGCTGGTCGCGAAGAAACCGATCATATAGATGATGTAAAGCGTGAGGACGATGGCAGTAGCGCGGACCAGGATGAAGTCATGTACGCCGTTGCGTCCTAATGCGGAGGCGTTGCTTACCATACGAGAACTCCTGCAAGAAGTGAAAGCACGACTGTTACCACAAATGAAATGTTAGCGGAGCGTTTCCCGGCTTCGAAAGTTTCTTCCAGGTAGCCGAAGTCCATCAGCATATGACGCACACCCACAACAACATGGTACGCCAGCGCCGTCAGAATGCCCCACATGATAAATTTCACGAAGAAGCTGTTCATGATGGCCGAGGCCTGGAGGAATCCTTCAGGAGAAGAGAGGCTAGTCCCCAGTAACCACAGCAGAATGCCGACCGCCACAAACGTAATCACACCAGACACACGGTGCAGAATGGACGCGATTGCTGTTACAGGGAACCGGATCGTTTTGAGATCCAGATTGACAGGTCTTTGTTTTTTCACATTTCTTATCATGAATAACGCCCACATGCTGTTCTTATTATTCCCTTTGGATTTCGCGTTACAGAAAGGCGGCAAGTCCGGGAAACCCGGGAGCATAGATAACTATGTGACCGGGGCGAGCGGGCGCAGCCAACGCACCTGTAACGTGAAAGACTATGGGATTTCCTTCCTCCGGCTGCGATGCGGGTCATACAGCGTTCCTTTTCTATAACTGCGCGTCATGCAAAACATTGCTTCCAGATGCTAAAACGACACGTTACAACGCTGGGTGGCTCGGGATTGCAGGGTGTTCCGGAGACCTGGCGGCAGTATAGGCCGTTCACAAAATCATTACAATTAACCTACATACAGTTTGTCGGGTTTTCTCTGGAACAGTGATCAGGGTCACGATAACAACATCTTTTTAAATTTTAATCATCTGATTTGACAAATGTTAAACAATATTGTTACAAACGTCATCAGAAAAGGCATATAATGCGCAAAAGTTATGAGGTCTCTCTTTCACCTGAGAAATAGTTATGTAACAGTGTGATGGTATTGACCGAAGTTATCAGGACAGTTATTAGTGATATACAGGTTTGAATAATTCGGACTGTAAAAACGCTGGTTTGCTGTAGTTTCACTGATATTTCATCCGTTTACCTGCAAGGCGCCATAGCTCTGTACCCTGGTTTCTCCTCGTGAGCTGAGCGGTAAGCCAAATAACAATCTGGTAACGGTGATTAACAGCTGAATGCAAATCCGCTGAACAGCAGTCTTAAGCATAAGGCGCTAAGGAGACCGTAAATGGCTGATACAAAGGCAACGCTCACCCTAAATGGTGACACTGCTATTGAACTGGATGTGCTAAAAGGCACGCTCGGTCCGGATGTTATTGATATCCGTACGCTGGGTTCCAAAGGGGTGTTCACCTTTGACCCTGGATTCACCTCTACCGCATCTTGCGAATCCAAAATCACCTTCATCGATGGTGACGAAGGTATCCTGCTCCACCGCGGTTTCCCCATCGATCAGTTAGCCACCAATTCCAACTACCTGGAAGTGTGCTACATCCTGCTGAACGGCGAAAAGCCAACGCAGTCGCAGTACGATGAATTCAAAACCACCGTAACTCGCCACACCATGATCCATGAGCAGATCACCCGTCTGTTCCATGCGTTCCGTCGTGATTCCCACCCGATGGCCGTCATGTGTGGTATTACCGGTGCCCTGGCAGCGTTCTACCACGACTCTCTGGACGTGAATAACCCACGCCACCGTGATATCGCGGCGTTCCGTCTGCTGTCCAAAATGCCAACAATGGCGGCGATGTGTTACAAATACTCTATCGGCCAGCCGTTTGTTTACCCACGTAATGACCTCTCCTACGCCGGTAACTTCCTGCGCATGATGTTCTCCACACCATGTGAAGAGTATGTGGTCAACCCGGTACTGGAACGCGCGATGGATCGTATTCTGATCCTGCACGCTGACCACGAACAGAACGCATCGACCTCCACCGTCCGTACCGCAGGCTCTTCAGGCGCGAACCCGTTTGCCTGTATCGCTGCCGGTATCGCGTCCCTGTGGGGACCCGCGCACGGCGGCGCGAACGAAGCTGCGCTGAAGATGCTGGAAGAGATCAGCTCTGTTGAGCACATTCCTGAATTCGTGCGTCGCGCGAAAGACAAAAATGACTCCTTCCGCCTGATGGGCTTCGGTCACCGTGTTTACAAAAACTATGACCCACGCGCCACCGTGATGCGTGAAACCTGCCATGAAGTGCTGAAAGAGCTGGGCACCAAAGATGATCTGCTGGAAGTGGCAATGGAGCTGGAACACATTGCGCTGAACGACCCGTACTTCATCGAGAAGAAACTCTACCCGAACGTAGACTTCTACTCCGGTATCATTCTGAAAGCGATGGGTATTCCGTCTTCCATGTTCACCGTGATCTTCGCTATGGCACGTACCGTAGGCTGGATTGCGCACTGGAACGAAATGCACAGCGAAGGCATGAAAATCGCCCGTCCTCGCCAGCTGTACACCGGCTACGAGCAGCGTGATTTTAAGTCTGATATCAAGCGCTGATGTTAGCAGGGTGCGGCCTGATGCCCTCACCCTAACCCTCTCCCACAGGGAGAGGGAACAAACATTAAAAACGGCAACCCTGGGGTTGCCGTTTTGCTTTTACCTTGTGCGGCCTGATGCCCTCACCCTGACCCTCTCCCACAGGGAGAGGGAACAAACATTAAAAACGGCAACCCTGAGGTTGCCGTTTTGCTTTTACCTCTGGCACCCCGGACACCAGTAAAACGGTCTTGAAGAGAGTGTTGTCTTCTCAATCACACCACCGCACCGCTCGCATACCTCACCATCCCGGTGAAAGACCCTGAACCGGAACAGCGCCCCGTGGTGCTTGTTATCATCCACCACGCCACGCGTATGGTACGACAGACGCGGAATATCCAGCAGCGCGTGGGATAACGCATCGAGTTGTGCATCACTCAGTTGCGATGCTTTATGCTGCGCCGCCAGCCCCACGTCCCAGAGAATTTCTACCCGCAGGTAGTTTCCTAACCCGGCCAGAAATGCCTGATCGAGTAGCAGACCAGAGAACTGCCGGTTACGGAATGCGGCTGATAACAAACGGGCTTTCACATCGCTCGCCGTCAGCCGCATATCCAGTACATCCGGCCCCACGCGCTGCAGAAACGGGTGCGTAAGCAACTGCTCCGGCGTTAACATTTCGATATCTGAAGCGCTATACAGCAGGATAGCTTTATCCGTCGTTTGCAACCTGACGCGCAGCACACGGGTCGTTTGCGGCTGCTCATTAGCGTTAACCACTCGCCACACGCCATAAAGCTGGTTATGGCTGTATAACGTCAGGTTATGGGAAAAGTGCGTGAGCAATGCCTTGCCGCGCGTGTCGATATGAGTCACCGTCTGCCCCACCAGCTGTGATTCAAACGGTTTCAGTTGAGGGAAAGCAAACCAGACATCCGTCAGGGGTTTGCCCTTTATCGCCGCCTCCAGGCTATCCGCTGCGCGGCGGATCTCCGGGCCTTCTGGCATCTTTTCATCCTTATCGTAAATATCAGGCGCTGACGAGGATCCCGTGTTCAGCAAACGCCGCCCGCAAACGACGCGCAAAACGCAGCGCGTGCTCGCCGTCGCCGTGTAAACACACCGTATCCGCCTGTACCTTTGCGGATGTACCGTCAATCGCAATGACCTGACCCGTACGCACCATCTCCAGCGTCTGCGCCAGAGCCTGTTCTTCATCAGTGATGAGTGCCCCGGGCTGAGTGCGGGGGACCAGGCTCCCGTCAGCCTGATACCCCCTGTCGGCAAACACTTCCTGCCGGGTGGCTAACCCCAGACGCTGCCCGGCGCGAATCAACTCACTACCCGCCAGACCAACGAGGATAAGCTGTGGGTCACAGTCCCGCACCGCGCTGGCAATGGCATCTGCCAGAACCGGATCTTTTGCCGCCTGGTTATAGAGCATACCGTGCGGCTTCACATGACGCAGTACGCCCTGCTGAGCACGGACGATCGCCTCCAGCGCACCAGTCTGGTAAAGCGTCTGGGCATAGACTGTCTCAGGGGGTAATACCATTGCCGTTCTGCCAAAATTTTCCCGGTCGGGAAAGCCAGGATGAGCACCTATCGCAACGCCATTTTTAATGGCATTACGCACGCTCGTCAGCATCGTTTGCGCATCACCCGCGTGAAAACCACAGGCGATATTGACCGAGGAAACCAGCGTCATCAGCTCTGCATCGGCGCTGCCGCCTTCACCCAGATCGGCGTTTAAATCAATCTTTACCATCAAGCCTCCACGCCAGCTGTTCCAGGTAGCGCTGTTGATCCTGCCGGGCTTTTAGCGCCTCTTCCAGCGAACATTGCACAAAGTGAATCGGCTGCCCGAGAGGAATTTGCGCCAGATGGTAGCGATCGGCCTCAATAATACAGGCAATACGCGGGTAGCCTCCCGTTGTCTGCGCATCGTTCATCAGCACAATAGGTTGTCCGTTATGGGGTACCTGAATTACGCCAGGCAATAACCCGTGCGACAGCATCTCGCGATCCGTCGTTCTGGTCAGCGGCTGCCCCTGCAAACGGTAACCCATGCGATTACTCTGCGGGCTGATCTGCCACGGTGAGCGCCAGAATGACTCCTGAGAAACCTCGTCGAACTCGTGATATTCCGGCCCCGGCAAGGCGCGAATACGGTTTCCCCAGAGCAGTTGTTTAACTCCCTGAGTGGTCGAGAAATGGCGGGAGGTGGGTTTAATCGCGAGACGATCGCCATCACGAAGCAAGCGCCCTTCAAGCCCACCAATGCCTGCTTTCTGATCGGTACTGGCCGACCCCATCACATCCGGTACATCGATGCCGCCAGCAACCGCAAGGTAGCTGCGCATACCGTGCAGAGGACGCCTGAGGATCAGGCGCTGACCGGCTTTCGCCCGTAAACGCCAGCCAGTCCATACCGCTTTATCATCAAGCGTTGCGTCGCAACCTGCACCGGTCAGGGCAAACCAGGTCTCCTGATTAAATTCGATGACACACTGACCCAGCGTGATCTCCAGCGCCGCCGTGCTGCCGGGATTGCCCACCAGCACATTCGCAACCTCCAGAGCGGGCCTGTCCAGCGCGCCACAATAGCTCACACCTGACTGACGCAGACCAAACCGGCCGGCATCCTGAACGGTGGTGTAAAGCCCCGCACGAATAAGCGTTAACATACCCCCTCCTTCTGCGGGATAAAGCGAAGGGTATCACCAGGACGAAGCAGTATTGGTGAGTCCTGCCCCGGCTCAAATAACGGTGTGGAGGTGTATCCGATAAGCTGCCAGCCACCAGGCGACGCAATCGGGTAGATCCCGGTCTGTTCACCACCAATCGCTACCGTTCCTGCAGGAACACTCAGACGAGGTTCGGCGCGGCGCGGTGTATGCAGCGCCGGAGATAATCCCCCCAGATACGGAAAGCCGGGCTGAAACCCTAAAAACCAGACGACGTAGTTAACCGAGCTATGCAGCTCAACAACCTGCTTTTCCGTTAATCCGCAGTGCTGCGCCACCACCGTGAGATCGGGACCACGTTTGCCGCCGTAGACCACCGGGAGCTCAATCGCCCGGGACGCTGGCTCCAGCGCCTCGCTCTCTTCCCACCAGCACTGCAAACGTTCAATAGCATCCAGCGCCAGCGTATGCGGATTACGCAGAACAACGGTGATGTTATTCATGCCCGGAATCACTTCAACGACCTCCGGCATATCGGCCAGACGCTGCGTTAGCCGCCAGATACGCTTTTGCGTGGCAAGCGTGACCGGTGGCTCCAGTTCCAGAACCACTGCCGTTTCACCCAGAAGATAACAACGCGCTCGCTGCACTCAGGTACCTCTCATCAGGCCGGGTTCGGGATATCAATAAAGGTAACATCCAGATCGGTATTTTCTGTCAGCCATTCACTGAGAGCACGAATGCCACCGCGCTCTGTGGCATGGTGGCCTGCGGCGTAAAAATGCAGACCCTGTTCACGGGCTGAATGGATAGTCTGCTCGGAAACCTCTCCGGTGATGAAGGCATCAACGCCAAACCGCGCGGCGCTATCAATAAAGCCCTGTCCACCACCGGTACACCATGCGACACGTTTCACCGTATCCGGGCCGGTATCCCCGCTCCACAGCGGGCGGCGTCCCAGGCGAGCTTCAATCCAGGAGGCCAGTTCAAGCCCGGAAACCGGCATCGCCAGCTCGCCCCACGGCACCAGCGGTTCAATTTCACCCATTACGGTGATCCCCAACAGTTGCGCAAGCTGTACGTTATTGCCCAGTTCCGGGTGTGCATCCAGCGGCAGGTGGTAACCGTACAGGTTGATGTCATTTGCCAGCAGCGTTTTCAGACGGTTGCGCTTCATACCGCGAACGATCGGCGATTCGTTTTTCCAGAAATAACCGTGATGGACAATGACGGCATCAGCTTCCTGACGCACGGCTTCATCCAGTAGCGCCTGGCTTGCCGTCACGCCGGTGATGATTTTCTGCACCGTTTCGCGCCCTTCAACCTGCAGACCATTTGGCCCGTAGTCACTGAAGGAGGCCGTGTTGAGTTTTTCGTTAATCAGGCTTTCCAGTTCGCTGTTTTTCATCATCTCTCTCTTAAGCGTTGCGGGCGGCTTCGTACGCCGCCAGCGTGGCGACACGCGCCTGTTTATGGTCGACAATCGGGCGGGGGTAATCGAGTGTTACGCCCTGTTTATCCGCCCATGTCCACGGATCGTGGATCGCTTTTGTCGGTACATCCATTAACTCAGGCAACCAACGGCGGATAAACACGCCATCGGCATCAAATTTTTCCCCCTGAGTTGTCGGGTTAAAAATACGAAACCAGGGAGCCGCATCGTTGCCAGTAGAGGCCACCCACTGCCAGCCCCCGTTATTCGCTGCAAGATCGCCATCGATCAGTTGAGAAATAAAATACCGCTCTCCGGCACGCCAGTCGATAAGCAGATCTTTCACCAGGAAACTGGCGGTAATCATCCGCAGGCGGTTGTGCATCCAGCCCGTGTCATTGAGCTGGCGCATAGCGGCATCAACAACAGGGAACCCTGTCTGTCCGGTCTGCCAGGCCTCCAGATGCACATCATTCGATTGCCATTTGACGTTATCCGTCCAGCGAATGAAGGGACGATGCTTACATAAATCAGGATGATACGTTATCAGGTGGCGATAGAACTCACGCCAGATAAGTTCGTTAAGCCAGACTGCGCCTGCCCCACCGTCCAGCGCCCGGGGTTGTTCTGCCAGCAAACGATGTAAGCATTGACGCGGGGAAAGAACCCCCAGGGTTAAACACGCGGACAGGCGGCTTGTACCGTCAATGGCGGGAAAATCCCGGAGGCTTTCATAATCAGCCGCAGCCTGTTTACAAAACTGGCGCAAGTGGGCAATAGCCGCTTTCTCATTTGCGGGGAACAGGGTTTCATCAAACGCCTGTTGCGGATAGTGAAAAGTCAGTTCAGGTAAATCCGTTAATACCTCTCCCCTGACGGCTGGCGCAGCGACACATTCCGGCAGTACCTCTTTCAGGCGCTTGATAACGGCATTTTTGAACGGCGTAAAGACTTTATACATCTCGTGGTTACCCGTCATCACAGTGCCTGGCGCAAGCATGACGCTGTCATCGAACCCCTGGCACACCACGGGCTCCAGAGCCTGTTCAAGCTGACGATCCCGCTGCCGCTCGTTAAATTCATACTGATAGTTGTAAAAAAGGTGTGAGACGCCATGCTGCTCACAGATTTGCCTGACCTTGTTGACCTGCGAGGTAAAATCGCTGACTTCGTCGTAAATCAGTGGAATACCTTTTTCCGCAAGCGAGCGCTGCAGGTCATTCAGATGCGAACGTAAAAAAGCGGCTTGTCGTGGTGCCATATCATGCTGTTGCCACTGTTCAGGCGTGGCGATAAACAGCGCCAGCACTCTGGCATCTTGAGAGCGACAGGCCGCAGCAAGGGCAGTGTTGTCGTGAACGCGCAGGTCGGCGCGAAACCAAACCAGATGGGTGGGCATAAAACTCCAGGCAATTGTCTGTTATGTCCGTAAGGCCATGCCGCCAAAGATAAAATGGGGCACGCATTGAACTACTTTGCCATGAAGTGTAGCCGTGATGAAATAAAAAAGGCCGCCCGGGGCGGCCTTAACGCTACTTGTCCTGCGTTATCGGGTTGAAAGCAACAAACCTGGTGGGTTCATCACTCTTTACCACGAGTACGCTGGCGACAATGAACGCAATGCATAAATAGCGTTTCATCATGCGGTCCCTGCAGCAAACCGCTCCACCGTTCACCACCGGTGATAAGTCGGTGGACACAAGCCCGGGTAGATGGGCTGCTTTACGGCTGTAAATACACCTTTCCCTGAACCGATGCCCATGTGCGAGATGGCGGAAAGGGACGCCGCATCATAATTAACATCAACAGCGAAGGTAAGATATTCGAATAGAATTAGGATTTTATAAAGGCTTTGAGGGATTGCCAGCTGTTTACAGGAGGGTATGATGAGAATCCCGGGTAGGGGCTGCAAAATCACCCAACGGACCGCGAATCCTGAGGGACAAAAAAACCGCCACATGACTGTTTGGCGGTTTTTTTATTGCTGCGTATCTACTGAGTATTAGTAAAAATCGCAGGTCGCTTTTTCAGCCTGATCCATCCACACCGGCTTCTCGCTGGTTTTCGCCCAGATGCGGTGCAGGTAGCTGTAAAAACGTGCGCGATCTTTCCAGAAAATCATCACCGGCAGAGCCAGCACCCCCGCCACTACAGCGAAAGCGCGACGCATGTAAACGATATGAGCCGGATACTCTTTATAAAGATCCATAGTTTCTCCCCTATAGTTGGCCGGAAATCTGCTCCGGAAAATTCAAAAATCTGTGACCTGGCTAAAATAATATCGCTTTGTTCGTAATTTTACTACTCATCCGACCACTTATTTTCGTCTATTTAGCGAATATTTACACTTCACGCGTAATTAAGTTACAAAAAAGTTAACGATTTACTTACCAATGGTTAATTTGTGGGTAAAGCATTTTTATACTTTTTTTACACCCCTCTTCCTGATTTTTGCGAAATCTTTGCGCCGTAAATCCTACCTTTAATACAAATACAAATGTCACCCGGAGGTGAATTGTGAGTGCAGGTCTGATTTCCGGCATCGTGCTGGTTTTCCTGTTATTGGGTTATCTGGTCTACGCCCTGATTAATGCGGAGGCATTCTGATGGCTGCTCAGGCATTTTTGCTTCTTGCCAGCTTTTTAGTCGTGCTGTTCCTTTTGGCAAGACCGATGGGAACATTGCTGGCACGGATGATCAACAACGTCGCGTTACCGGTTGCTGGTAGTGTTGAAAAAGGGATCTGGCGCGCGCTGGGTATACGCGATCAGGAGATGGGCTGGTGTCAGTATCTGATGGCCATTCTGCTGCTGAACATTGTTGGTCTTATCGCCCTCTTTATCATGCTGATGCTGCAGGGCATCCTGCCGCTGAACCCGCAGCACTTCCCTGGATTGTCCTGGCATCTGGCGTTGAACACGGCGGTCAGCTTCGTGACCAACACCAACTGGCAATCCTATGCCGGGGAAACCACCGTCAGCTACTTTAGCCAGATGGTCGGGTTAACCGTGCAGAACTTCCTCTCTGCGGCAAGCGGCATTGCGGTGATCTTTGCGCTGACACGTGCGTTTGCCCGTCAGAATGTCCGTACCCTCGGCAACGCCTGGGTCGATCTGACTCGCATCACGCTGTGGATACTGCTTCCGGTTGCACTGCTTATTGCCCTGTTCTTTATCCAGCAGGGGTCGTTACAAAACCTGCTGCCGTACACACCTTACACCTCACTGGAAGGGGCAAAACAGCTTCTGCCTATGGGGCCAGTGGCCTCGCAGGAAGCCATTAAAATGCTCGGCACAAATGGCGGTGGCTTCTTCAACGCTAACTCGTCACACCCGTTTGAAAACCCAACGGCACTGACCAATTTTGTACAAATGCTGGCGATCTTCCTGATCCCTGCAGCGCTGTGCTTTGCCTTTGGTGATGTTGTAAACGATCGCCGTCAGGGTCGCACCCTGCTCTGGGCTATGTCGATTATCTTTGTCGTCTGCGTCGCGCTGGTGATGTGGGCAGAATGGCATGGTAATAGTCACTTCATGCAGTTGGGTGCCAACAGCAATATCAACATGGAAGGCAAAGAGAGCCGTTTCGGCATTCTTGCGAGTAGCCTTTATGCCGTGGTGACGACGGCGGCCTCATGTGGGGCAGTTAACGCGATGCACGACTCCTTTACCGCACTGGGCGGCATGATCCCGATGTGGCTCATGCAGATTGGCGAAGTGGTATTTGGTGGCGTAGGTTCAGGGCTTTACGGCATGCTGCTGTTCGTTCTGCTGGCGGTGTTCATCGCCGGTCTGATGATTGGCCGCACCCCGGAATATCTGGGTAAAAAAATCGACGTTCGCGAGATGAAATTAACCGCACTGGCCATTCTGGTTACCCCTACCCTCGTACTGCTCGGCACGGCGCTGGCACTGATGACCGAGGCCGGTCGCAGCGGCATCTTCAACCCAGGCATCCACGGCTTCAGCGAAGTGCTTTACGCGGTTTCGTCAGCCGCCAACAACAACGGTAGCGCCTTTGCTGGTTTAAGCGCCAACTCTCCATTCTGGAACTGCCTGCTGGCGTTTTGCATGTTCGTCGGTCGTTTTGGCGTCATTGTGCCGGTTATGGCTATCGCAGGATCGCTGGTGAGTAAAAAAATTCAGCCTGCCACCACCGGTACGCTACCCACCCACGGCGCGCTGTTTATTGGCCTGCTGATTGGTACCGTATTGCTGGTGGGTGCCCTGACCTTTATCCCCGCCCTCGCGTTAGGCCCGGTCGCGGAATATCTCTCTTTACGCTGATTTTGCGGAGAATTTGTCATGAGTCGTAAACAAATGGCCCTGTTCGAACCGTCTTTAGTTCGCCAGGCCCTCATGGATGCGGTGAAAAAGCTGAGTCCGCGCGTACAGTGGCACAACCCGGTGATGTTCATCGTCTGGATAGGGAGCGTACTCACTACCGCGCTGGCGATTGCTATGGGAACGGGTCATCTGCCGGGAGACGCGCTGTTTACCGGTGCAATCAGCCTGTGGTTGTGGTTTACCGTACTGTTTGCCAACTTCGCTGAAGCACTGGCAGAAGGCCGTAGTAAAGCGCAGGCCAACAGCCTGAAAGGGGTGAAAAAGACAGCGTTCGCCCGCAAATTGCGTGAGCCGAAATACGGTGCGCAGATGGATCACGTTCCGGCGGATGAGCTGCGTAAAGGCGATGTGGTGCTGGTCGAAGCCGGTGACATTATTCCCTGCGACGGTGAAGTCATTGAAGGGGGCGCATCGGTCGATGAAAGCGCCATCACCGGGGAATCCGCACCCGTTATTCGTGAATCCGGCGGCGATTTTGCTTCCGTCACGGGCGGGACGCGTATTCTCTCCGACTGGCTGGTGATCCAGTGCAGCGTTAACCCGGGTGAAACCTTCCTCGACCGGATGATCGCGATGGTGGAAGGCGCACAGCGTCGTAAAACGCCAAACGAAATCGCCCTGACCATTCTGCTGGTCGCGTTGACCATCGTCTTTTTACTGGCAACGGCAACCCTGTGGCCATTCTCCTCTTACGGTGGCGCAGCGGTCAGCGTTACCGTACTGGTCGCTCTGCTGGTCTGCTTGATCCCAACCACCATCGGTGGCCTGCTGTCAGCCATCGGTGTGGCCGGTATGAGTCGTATGCTCGGCGCTAACGTCATCGCCACCAGCGGACGTGCCGTTGAAGCCGCAGGTGACGTTGATGTCCTGCTGCTGGATAAAACCGGGACGATTACGCTCGGCAACCGCCAGGCATCAGAGTTCTTACCCGCTCCCGGCGTGGATGAAAAAACACTGGCCGATGCGGCGCAGCTCTCTTCACTTGCTGATGAAACCCCGGAAGGCCGCAGCATCGTCATTCTGGCGAAACAGCGCTTTAACCTGCGTCAGCGCGACGTGCAGAGCCTGCATGCCACCTTTGTTCCTTTCACGGCACAAACCCGCATGAGCGGCATCAACATTCAGGATCGGATGATCCGTAAAGGCTCCGTTGACGCGATCCGTCGCCACATTGAAGCCAACAACGGTCATTTCCCGGCAGAAGTGGATGAAATGGTGGACAACGTGGCCCGCCAGGGGGCCACACCGCTGGTCGTTGCCGAAGGTGCGCATGTGCTGGGCGTGATCGCCCTGAAGGATATCGTCAAAGGCGGCATTAAAGAGCGTTTTGCCCAGTTACGTAAGATGGGGATCAAGACGGTAATGATCACCGGGGATAACCGTCTGACCGCTGCCGCCATTGCCGCTGAAGCGGGGGTGGATGATTTTCTCTCCGAAGCAACACCGGAAGCCAAACTGGCGTTGATCCGCCAGTATCAGGCGGAAGGTCGTCTGGTGGCGATGACGGGGGATGGTACCAACGACGCCCCTGCCCTGGCACAGGCTGACGTCGCGGTAGCGATGAACTCCGGTACGCAGGCAGCTAAAGAGGCGGGGAACATGGTCGATCTCGACTCCAACCCGACCAAGCTGATTGAAGTGGTACACATCGGGAAACAGATGCTGATGACGCGTGGCTCGCTCACCACCTTCAGTATTGCCAACGATGTGGCGAAGTATTTCGCCATCATTCCGGCCGCCTTTGCTGCCACGTACCCGCAGCTGAATGCGCTGAACGTCATGCATCTGCACTCCCCGGCATCGGCCATTCTCAGTGCGGTCATTTTTAACGCCCTGATCATTGTGTTTTTGATCCCGCTGGCGCTGAAAGGGGTGAGCTATAAACCGCTGACCGCCGCCGCCATGCTGCGCCGGAACCTGTGGATCTACGGTCTGGGTGGGCTGCTCGTCCCCTTCATCGGTATCAAGGTGATCGACGTGCTGTTAACGCTGTTCGGGCTGGTTTAAAAGGTGAATCAAATGACAATGTTACGCCCCGCTATACTTCTGTTTATTTTTCTGGCTCTTATTACCGGCGGGCTTTACCCGCTGGTAACCACCGCGCTGGGCCAGTGGTGGTTTAACGATCAGGCCAACGGTTCGATGATTATTCAGAACGGCGAGAACCGTGGTTCACGCCTGATTGGTCAAAACTTTACGGATGCCCGCTACTTCCAGGGACGCCCTTCCGTCACTGCCGAAAGCCCGTATAATCCGATGGCATCCGGTGGCAGTAACCTGGCAGGCAGCAACCCGGAGCTGGACAAAGCCATCGCTGAGCGCGTCGCGACTCTGCGCGCGGCAAACCCACAGGCCAGCCGTGAGGTACCTGTCGAGCTGGTGACAGCATCTGCCAGTGGGCTGGATTACAGCCTGACGCCGAAAGCGGTGGCATGGCAAATTCCACGCGTCGCCGCAGCCCGCCAGCTGACTGTCGAACAGGTGAGCCTGCTGGTTGCAGAGCACACACAAAAGCCGCTGGCGAGTTTCATTGGCATGCCGGTAGTGAACATTGTTGAGCTGAATCTGGCGCTGGACGCGCTAAGGAAAAACTAAATGACCGAAGAGCCCATGCGCCCGGATCCGGACAGGTTGCTCGAACAGACGGCTGAAGCCCATCGTGGCAAACTGAAAGTCTTCTTCGGTGCCTGTGCAGGCGTCGGGAAAACGTTCGCTATGCTGACCGAAGCCCAGCGGCTCCGGGCGCAGGGGCTCGATATTCTTATCGGCGTGGTGGAAACCCACGGCCGTAAAGAGACAGCGGCGCTGCTGAAGGGGCTGGCCACACAGCCCCCTCACCGCATCAGCCATCGTGGCCGCCTGGTCACAGAGTTCGATCTCGACGCGGCCCTCGCCCGTCGCCCCGCCCTGATCCTGATGGACGAACTGGCGCACAGCAATGCGCCAGGCTCACGTCACCCTAAACGCTGGCAGGATGTTGAAGAGCTACTTGAAGCCGGCATTGACGTGTTCACTACGGTTAACGTTCAGCATCTCGAAAGCCTGAACGACGTGGTCAGCGGTGTGACCGGCATCCAGGTGCGGGAAACAGTGCCCGATCCCTTTTTTGACTCCGCAGACGAAGTGGTACTGGTCGACCTGCCTCCGGACGACCTGCGCCAGCGCCTGCATGAAGGGAAGGTTTACATTGCAGGCCAGGCCGAGCGCGCCATTGAACATTTCTTCCGTAAAGGTAACCTGATTGCCCTGCGCGAGCTGGCCCTGCGTCGCACCGCCGATCGCGTTGATGACCAGATGCGAGCCTGGCGCGATCTGCAAGGCCAGGAACGTGTCTGGCATACGCGGGATGCCATACTGCTGTGTATTGGCCACGGCAGCGGCAATGAAAAGCTCGTCCGCACCGCCGCCCGGCTTGCGGCTAAATTTGGCAGCGTCTGGCATGCGGTGTATGTCGAAACCCCGCAGCTTCACGCTCTGCCCGAAAACCAGCGCCGCGCGATCCTGAGTTCGCTACGCCTGGCACAGGAACTCGGTGCAGAAACCGCCACTCTTTCCGATCCGCAAGAAGATAAAGCCATTCTGCGCTATGCACGCGAGCACAACCTGGGCAAGATTGTTATTGGTCGCCGCCAGCATCGCCGCTGGTTTAGCCGCGAATCCTTTGCCGACAAGCTGGCCCGACGCGCCCCCGATCTGGATCTGGTGGTCGTGGCACTTGATGACAAACCCACCCCCCTGCCCAACCGTACGCCAGACGCCCGGGCCTTTGGTGATAAATGGCGTATTCAGATCCGGGGTTGCCTTATCGCCGTCCTCCTCTGTGCGCTGATTACCATTATTGCCAGCCAGTGGCTGATTGCCTTCGATGCCGCCAACCTGGTGATGATCTACCTGCTCGGCGTGGTCGTGATTGCGCTCTTCTTCGGACGCTGGCCTTCGGTACTGGCGACGGTTATCAACGTCATCAGCTTCGATCTGTTCTTTATTGCCCCGCGCGGGACGCTTGCCGTTTCTGACGTGCAGTACATTCTTACTTTTGGCGTGATGCTTACCGTTGGGCTGGTGATCGGGAATCTGACGGCGGGCGTTCGCTACCAGGCACGTATTGCCCGCTATCGTGAGCAGCGCACGCGCCACTTATATGAGATGTCCAAATCGCTGGCGGTGGGTCGTACGCCGCTGGATATTGTGCAAACCAGTGAGCAGTTTATCCGTTCGACGTTTCACGCCAACAATCTGATTTTGCTCCCTGACGAACACGGAAAACTGCGCCCGCTCACCTCTGCCTCGGGTATGACGCCCTGGGATGAAGCCATCGCACGGTGGAGCTTTGACAAGGGATTACCTGCAGGAGCTGGGACAGATACCCTGCCCGGAGTGCCATATCAGATCCTGCCGCTGCGCAGTGCCGAAAAAAACCAGGGACTGGTCATCGTTGAACCGAGCAATCTGCGTCAACTGATGATACCCGAGCAGCAACGCCTGCTGGAAACCTTCACCCTGCTGGTTGCCAGCGCGCTGGAGCGCCTGGCGCTCACTGCCAGTGAAGAGCAGGCACGGCTGGCAAGCGAGCGCGAAAGTATTCGTAACTCCTTGCTGTCGGCCCTGTCGCACGACCTGCGAACCCCTCTTACCGTGCTGTTCGGGCAGTCAGAGATCCTGACGCTGGATCTCGCCGCAGAAGGTTCCCCCCATGCGCTGCAGGCCAGTGAAATACGCCAGCATGTGCTAAATACCACGCGTCTGGTGAATAATTTACTCGATATGGCACGCATTCAGTCAGGCGGATTTAACCTCAAAAAAGAGTGGTTAACGCTTGAGGAAGTGGTCGGTAGTGCGCTGAAAATGCTGGAGCCGGGGCTCGGTGGTCGCCATATTGCGCTAAACATGCCCGAACCATTGACCTTAATCCACGTCGATGGCCCGCTGTTTGAACGCGTGCTGATCAACCTGCTGGAAAATGCCGGTAAATATGCGGGGGCAAAGGCACAGATTGGGGTCAATGCAACCGTTGAAGATCAGGCGTTACGGCTTGAAGTCTGGGATACCGGGCCGGGGATCCCTGCCGGGAAAGAGCACGCAATTTTTGAAAAATTTGCGCGCGGCAATAAAGAATCAGCCATCCCGGGCGTCGGGCTAGGTCTGGCAATTTGCCAGGCCATTATCGACGTACACGGCGGAACCATCTCGGCAGAGAACCGCCCGGAAGGAGGCGCTCGTTTTTGTGTTACACTTCCTCTGGATACCCCACCAGAACTTGATGAATTACCAGAGGATTTGTGATTAGCGTTCTGATTGTTGAAGATGAACTCGCTATTAACCGGTTTCTGCGTGCGGCGCTGGAAGGCGATGGCCTGCGCGTTCATGATGCCGGTACACTGCAACGGGGGCTCATTGAAGCTGCCACGCGCAAGCCGGATCTGGTGATCCTCGATCTCGGGTTACCGGATGGCGACGGTATCGATTTTATACGTGAGGTTCGCCAGTGGAGCCAGATGCCCATTCTGGTGCTCTCTGCCCGTACCGAAGAGACCGATAAAATTGCAGCGCTGGATGCCGGGGCGGATGACTATCTCAGTAAGCCCTTTGGCATTGGCGAGTTACAGGCACGGATCCGCGTCGCGTTACGTCGCCACAGCGCCCCTCTCTCCTCTGACCCGGCGTATACGTTTGGTGATACCCGGGTTGATCTTGCCGCACGACGCATTGTGCGCGGTGAAGAAGAGATCCATCTCACCCCTATCGAGTTTCGTCTGCTCGCCGTTCTGCTCAACAACCACGGCAAGGTACTGACCCAACGCCAACTGTTAAGTCAGGTATGGGGGCCGAACGCTGTTGAACATAGTCACTATTTACGCATTTATATGGGCCACCTTCGTCAGAAACTCGAAGTCGACCCCGCGCGCCCCCGCCATTTATTAACTGAAACCGGTATCGGTTATCGGTTCATGCTTTGAATAACTATTCATTTAATTTCAAATAAAGAACAAATCGCCAGAGAAATATTCACAAAATAAGCCATTGGTTATTTTCATGGCTTATTTTTGTTCATTTAAAACATTACAAAAACAGACTTTTAACACATACCCAACAAATCAGCATTTTGATCTGTGATATTCATAAAAAACGAATATTTATTTCTGATTTGATCTGTTAGCGGTGATCTGAATCACAGTTAATCGCTTTCTTCTGGATAAAATGACCATGCTTTCAATTGCTGAAAGGAAAATAAACATGGAAAACAATAATCGTTTGATGCCCCATATAAGGCGGACAACTCATATCATGATGTTTGCCCACCGTAACTGCTTTGACTTTCACATCTTTAACGCCCGGTAGTCCTTCGACTTCTGGCGCATCTGCTTACAGGTCATCCTGAAACGCTTTATTTTACAGGCTATTGCCTGTGAACACGTGCGCTCATTTCTCTTGATTCAGGCTCATCCGCAACCGGGCGGACTGAATCTCATTCATCAAAAAGCAATTTACTGATTTCGTATCAGCGGCCACACCTTGCTTTTTTTCCGGGAAATTATCGGTTTCTTTATTGCAAGAAATCGAGGGACTTCTATTACCTAAAATAAAGAGTGAAAGATGAAAAGTTTAAAAATCGCAGCCAGCCGTGCATGTCCTGATTGTTTTACTACTCACCGCGATCTGGTGGATGTCAGCACCTCTGATTATATTGATGTTGCTGCCATTGTTCTGGCAATCAGCGATATTTCCAGTGGAAAAATAGAAGAAATAGAAGCAACCGGGTTTGGTATCCCCATTTTTATCGCTACACATAAAGAAGAGTTCATTCCGGCTGAATATTTATCGCGGATCCACGGCGTTTTCGAGTGTTCAGACACCAGTAACGACTTCTACGGACGTCAACTGGAAGCAGCAGCGCTGAAGTACGAGACGCAACTGCGCCCACCGTTCTTCCGTGCCCTGGTCGACTATGTCAAACAAGGGAACAGTGCGTTTGACTGCCCAGGCCATCAGGGAGGTCAGTTCTTCCGCCGCCACCCTGCCGGTAACCAGTTTGTCGATTTCTTTGGCGAAACACTTTTCCGCTCAGACCTGTGTAACGCCGACGTGGCAATGGGCGATCTGTTGATTCACGAAGGTGCCCCATGCATTGCACAACAGCATGCGGCGAAAGTCTTTAATGCCGATAAGACCTATTTCGTGCTGAACGGAACATCATCATCAAACAAAGTGGTGCTTAATGCCCTGCTGACGCCGGGCGATCTGGTGCTGTTCGATCGCAACAACCACAAATCCAACCACCACGGCGCACTGCTGCAGGCTGGCGCAACGCCGGTTTATCTGGAAACCGCACGTAACCCGTACGGCTTTATCGGCGGTATTGACGCTCACTGTTTTGAAGAGAACTACCTGCGCGAGCTGGTGGCAGAAGTGGCTCCAGGCCGCGCACGCGATGAGCGTCCGTTCCGTCTGGCGGTGATCCAGCTCGGTACCTACGATGGCACCATTTATAACGCCCGTCAGGTAGTGGATAACATTGGCCACCTGTGTGATTACATCCTGTTTGACTCTGCCTGGGTAGGGTACGAGCAGTTTATTCCGATGATGGCTGACTGTTCGCCGCTGCTGCTGGAGCTGAACGAGAACGATCCGGGGATCCTCGTTACCCAGTCAGTACATAAACAGCAGGCTGGCTTCTCCCAGACCTCACAAATCCACAAGAAAGACAGCCACATCAAAGGCCAGCAGCGCTATGTACCGCATAAGCGCCTTAACAACGCCTTTATGATGCACGCCTCCACCAGCCCGTTCTATCCACTGTTTGCTGCCCTGGATATCAACGCCCGCATGCATGAGGGCCAGAGTGGCCGCAATATGTGGATGGACTGTGTGGTAACCGGTATTGAAGCGCGCAAGCTGATCCTGCAGAACTGCCAGTTTATTCGCCCGTTCGTGCCAGAACTGGTTGATGGTCGTCCGTGGGAAAGCTGGGAAACATCGGATATTGCCACCGACCTGCGCTTCTTCCATTTCGTACCAGGTGAAAACTGGCATGCTTTCGAAGGCTATGCCGAGCATCAATATTTTATCGACCCATGCAAACTGCTGCTGACCACACCCGGCATCAACGCCCGTACCGGTGAGTATGAAGATTTCGGCGTGCCTGCCACCATTCTCGCCAACTTCCTGCGTGAAAACGGCATCGTTCCGGAAAAATGCGATCTCAACTCCATCCTGTTCCTGCTCACGCCTGCGGAAGATATGGGCAAATTGCAGCAACTGGTCGCGCAACTGGTGCGCTTCGAAAAACTGCTCCAGACGGATGCACCGTTAAAAGAAGTGCTGCCATCCATCTGTAAACAGTATCCGGAACGCTACGCGGATTACTCCCTGCGCCAGATTTGCCAGGAAATGCACGCGCTATACGCCCGCAACAACGTGAAACAGCTGCAGAAAGAGATGTTCCGCAAGTCTCACTTCCCACGCGTGGTGATGTCACCACAAGACGCCAACTATGCCTACCTGCGTGGTGAAGTCGAGCTGGTTTCCCTGCGTGATGCAGAAGGCCGAATTGCCGCTGAAGGTGCTCTCCCTTACCCACCAGGCGTGTTGTGTGTTGTTCCGGGTGAAGTCTGGGGTGGTTCCGTGCTGCGCTACTTTGCTGCCCTGGAAGAAGGGATCAACCTTTTACCGGGCTTCGCACCAGAGCTGCAGGGCGTGTACGTCGAAGAGTGTGATGGTCGCAAGCAGGTTCGCTGTAACGTCATCAAACAATCTGCCGCTCAGCCATCGCTGCTGAAAGGAGAAAAATTATGAGTAAATCTAACAAGATGGGCGTGGTGCAGCTAACCATCCTCACGATGGTGAACATGATGGGTTCTGGGATCATCATGCTGCCCACTAAGCTTGCCGAAGTGGGGACCATTTCGATTATTTCCTGGCTGGTCACCGCCGTAGGCTCAATGGCGCTGGCATGGGCATTTGCCAAGTGCGGGATGTTCAGCCGCAAGTCAGGCGGGATGGGCGGTTATGCCGAATACGCGTTTGGCAAGTCCGGCAACTTTATGGCGAACTACACCTACGGTGTGTCGCTACTGATCGCTAACGTGGCGATTGCCATCTCTGCGGTGGGTTATGGTACGGAGTTGTTGGGTGCCACACTCAGCCCGGTGCAAATTGGGCTGGCAACCATCGGCGTACTGTGGATCTGCACCGTGGCCAACTTTGGTGGTGCCCGCATTACCGGACAAATCAGTAGTATCACCGTCTGGGGTGTGATTATCCCGGTTGTCGGGCTGTGCATCATCGGCTGGTTCTGGTTTAGCCCAACGCTGTATGCAAATTCCTGGAACCCACACCATGTACCGTTCTTCACCGCAGTAGGTTCATCCATCGCCATGACGCTGTGGGCTTTCCTCGGTCTGGAATCGGCCTGCGCAAACGCCGAAGTGGTGGAGAACCCGGAGAAAAACGTACCGATTGCAGTACTCGGCGGCACGCTGGGTGCAGCGGTTATCTATATCGTTTCAACAAACGTGATTGCAGGGATTGTGCCAAACATGGATCTGGCCAACTCCACAGCCCCCTTCGGGCTGGCCTTCGCGCAGATGTTTACCCCGAGCGTCGGGAAGGTGATCATGGGATTAATGGTCATGTCCTGCTGTGGCTCACTCCTCGGCTGGCAGTTCACCATTGCCCAGGTGTTCAAATCCTCCGCTGACGAAGGTTATTTCCCAAAAATCTTCTCCCGTGTCTCCAAAGCGGATGCGCCAGTACAGGGCATGCTGGCGATTGTTATCTTCCAGAGCGGCCTGTCACTGATGACGATTAGCCCGTCGCTGAACAGTCAGTTCAACGTGCTGGTTAACCTGGCGGTGGTGACGAATATCATTCCGTATATTCTGTCGATGGCGGCACTGGTGATCATTCAGAAGGTGGCGAAGGTCGATCCACGCAAAGCGCGGGCGGCAAATATCGTGGCGCTGATCGGGGCAATTTACAGCTTCTATGCGCTCTACTCTTCCGGTCAGGAGGCAATGCTCTACGGTGCGATGGTGACCTTTATGGGCTGGACGTTGTACGGTCTGGTGTCGCCACGGTTTGAGTTGAAGAATAAGCACAGTTGAAGTAAACGCAAAACGGCAACCCAAAGGTTGCCGTTTTTAGTCTTTTCTCCCTCTCCCTGTGGAAAGGAAAAGGACTGGGGTGGGGTATCAGCCCACACCAGTACAACATTTACGCGTTTTTCAGCACTTCGCTGACAATCTCTACCGCTTCTTTCTCAATCTGCTGACGGTGCTCAGCGCCGAGGAAGCTTTCGCAGTAAATTTTATATGCATCTTCCGTACCGGATGGACGCGCAGCGAACCAGCCGTTTTCAGTCATCACTTTCAGACCGCCGATAGACGCACCGTTACCAGGTGCCGCCGTCAGACGCGCGGTGATTGGGTCACCAGCCAGGGTGCTTGCACTGACCATCTCCGGAGAGAGTTTGGACAGCGCCGCTTTCTGGGCAGACGTTGCCGCCGCCTGAATACGGTTGTAGCTTGGCGCGCCAAAGCGGGCAGCCAGCTCATTGTAGTGTTCCTGCGGGTTTTTACCGGTGACAGCGGTGATTTCCGCTGCCAGCAGACACATGATGATACCGTCTTTATCGGTTGACCACGGTGTACCGTCGAAACGCAGGAAGGAAGCTCCCGCGCTCTCTTCACCGCCAAAGCCGAAGCTGCCGTCGTGCAGACCGTCAACAAACCATTTAAAGCCGACCGGGACTTCCACCAGCTTACGACCCAGCGCATCAACCACGCGGTCAATCATGGCCGAAGAAACCAGCGTTTTACCAACAGCAACCTCTTTGCCCCACTGTGGGCGATGCTGGAACAGGTAGTTGATCGCCACGGCCAGGTAGTGGTTCGGGTTCATCAGGCCCGCAGGCGTGACAATACCGTGACGGTCATAATCCGGGTCGTTGGCAAATGCCAGATCAAACTTGTCGCGCAGCGCCAGCAGACCCGCCATCGCGCACTCGGAGGAGCAGTCCATACGGATCGCGCCGTCTTTATCCAGATGCATAAAGCGGAAAGTCTGATCGACGTGATCGTTCACGATGGTCAGATCCAGCTTGTAATACTCAGCAATGCGTTTCCAGTATTCGATACCAGAGCCGCCCAGCGGATCAACACCCAGTTTCAGGCCCGCTTTCTGGATGGCGGCCATATCGACGATATCTGCCAGCCCTTCCACGAACGGCTGCACCAGATCCTGCTCTTTCACGTGGCCGGACGCCATTGCCGCATCCAGAGAAATGCGTTTTACGCCTTTCAGATCGTCTGCAAGCAGCGCGTTTGCGCGGTCTTCCACCACTTTGGTGACGTTAGTATCTGCCGGGCCACCGTTAGGTGGGTTGTATTTAATACCACCGTCATCCGGCGGGTTATGGGATGGCGTAATGACGATGCCATCAGCCAGCGCACCACCTTTTTTGTTGTGCACAAGGATAGCGTGAGAGACCGCAGGCGTAGGCGTAAAGCCGTTGTTCTCCTGCACGATCACGTCTACCCCGTTCGCGGCCAGCACTTCCAGCACGGAAATAAATGCAGGCTCAGACAGGGCGTGAGTATCTTTCCCCACATAGCACGGACCCGTGACGCCATTTTTAGCGCGCTCTTCCGCGATGGCCTGGGCAATGGCCAGAATGTGCGGTTCGTTAAAGCTGTGGCGTGCCGCGCTGCCGCGGTGGCCTGATGTACCAAACTTCACTGCGTGTTCTGCGTTGCCCACGACCGGCTTCAGCACGTAATACTGCGCGGTCAGTTGAGCGACATTAATCAAATCGCTTTGTTGTGCAGGTTGGCCTGCACGGCTGTGATTTGCCATGGCCTGGTCCTTTTAATGCAGGGGTTAAATTGTACCGCAAACCTTTTCAATCAATTCTGTCGGGAACTGCATGGACTGCATGATGTGTTCGACCATGCTGCACTTGCGGCCCGTGTTGGTATTCGTGATGACCCAATATGGTGTGCCAGAGACATGTTTGGGTTTGGTTTGATTACCATTTTGCAGAAGCGTCTGCTCGTCACCTGCGAAATAGACGCGCGTACGCCCGTGCAGCGACTCGGTCGCTTCGGCAAACGCTTTATTATCCAGTGAATAGAGTGTAGACAGCACCAGCATAAAGCGGTTAACCGCTTTTTTCTGTTCCGCATATTCATCAGAAAGCAGCAGCTCGCGCATCGCACGCACTTTATCTTTTGCCGGTGTCACGGCAGGTTTTGCTTGTGCAACAACGCTCGGCTGAGACACGACATCTTTAGTGACTGGGGTAGCAGGCTGTGAGGCGGCGGAAATTTTAAGCATGCGCCGTAAAATGTCGGACGCGCTCTCCCCAATATGCCGCGTCTGGCTGGCAATATACTGATAGAGTTCGTCATCAACTTCGATTGTTTTCATCTTAATCCAGTGCGATATCTTATCTGAATACAAGTCGTTGGGATTATAAGGTCAAATCCCAACAGCGGATAGCGTCAAACCAGGTTGGCGGCAAAAGTCAGATTAAACTGGAACCTTGCAGCCGGGCGGCAGAATGTTCAACATGATACCCTAACCTGACATACGTAAAAAAAGAACTTTGCCATGAAATTGAATACCCGAGCGCAATCTGCACAATCGCCGAACAATAATTCTCCCATCGTACTGGTTCACGGGCTTTTTGGCAGCCTGGATAACCTGGGCGTGCTGGCGCGCGAGCTGGTTACCGACCACGATATTTTGCAGGTCGATATGCGCAATCACGGCCTGTCCGGGCGTTCAGCGGAAATGACCTACGCGGCAATGGCGCAGGATCTGCGGGATACGCTTGATGCGAATAATCTCCAGAATGCGACGTTTATCGGGCATTCAATGGGTGGCAAAGCGGTGATGGCCCTGACGGCGCTTGCACCGGAACGAATTAACGGTCTGATCGCCATTGATATCGCGCCCGTGGATTACGACGTGCGTCGTCATGATGAGATATTTGCCGCCATCAATGCGGTGACAGAAGCGGGGGTCTCTACGCGTCAGCAGGCGGCGACCGTGATGCGTGAACATCTTGATGAAGAAGGCGTTGTGCAGTTCCTGTTGAAGTCGTTTGTTGACGGCCAGTGGCGTTTTAACGTGCCAGCGCTCTGGGACCAGTATGACAATATCGTTGGCTGGGAAACCGTTCCGGCCTGGCAACGCCCTACTCTCTTTATTCGTGGTGGTAACTCACCTTACGTGACCGATGCATACCGCGACACTTTGCTGGCACAATTCCCGCAGGCACGCGCCCATGTGATTGCCGGAGCCGGACACTGGGTTCATGCGGAAAAACCGGACGCCGTATTACGCGCAATCCGCCGCTATCTCTCTGATACGGCAAATTGATTAAAAAGACAGCGACTGGAAGGCTGCAGGCTTCCAGTCGTTGGCGTGCCGTTTTCGGTGATGTATGATGGCGCGCTTATCGCCCGGGCATTAGCAGGGCGGCTTGTTTCCCCCGAAGTCTCAGAATCATGGCCAAAGAACAAACGGACCGTACGACACTAGATCTGTTCGCGAATGAGCGTCGACCGGGACGACCGAAAACGAATCCGCTTTCGCGCGATGAACAGCTGCGTATTAATAAACGCAACCAGCTAAAACGCGATAAAAATCGTGGGCTTAAGCGTGTCGAACTGAAGCTCAACGCCGATGCTGTCGATGCGCTGAATGAACTGGCTGACGCGCGTAACATCAGCCGCAGTGAGTTGATTGAAGAGATGTTAATCACACAGCTTGAGACGTTGCGCGGCAAGGTATAAGTCTGAAAATCTCCTTTCTCACCGTTTTCATGTAGCACAGAGTGCAGTCCTGCGCGATAGCAGTTTCCGCAGGGTTGCCTGTTCTGCTATTATTGCCCTTATCCGTGGACAAATTGCGCCACCATACCATTAAGTTTCAAGAGGTTATTTTACTCATGGCAATCATCGGCATTTTCTTCGGCAGTGATACCGGCAATACCGAAAATATCGCAAAAAACATTCAAAAACAGCTCGGTAAAGACGTTGCCGATGTGCATGACATCGCCAAGAGCAGCAAAGAAGATCTCGAAGGTTATGACATTCTGCTGCTGGGTATCCCGACCTGGTACTATGGTGAAGCGCAGTGTGACTGGGATGATTTCTTCCCGACACTGGAAGAAGTCGACTTCAACGGCAAGCTGGTTGCACTGTTCGGCTGCGGCGATCAGGAAGATTACGCAGAATATTTCTGCGACGCGCTGGGCACCATCCGCGACATCATCGAGCCGCACGGCGCGGTAATCGTGGGTCACTGGCCAACAGCGGGCTACCACTTCGAAGCCTCTAAAGGTCTGGCGGACGACGATCACTTCGTCGGCCTGGCTATCGACGAAGATCGTCAGCCGGAACTGACTGCTGAGCGTGTTGATAAATGGGTTAAGCAGATCCGCGAAGAACTGAACCTGGACGACATTCTTAACGCCTGAGTTCTGACGTGGCGCAACTCCGGTTGCGCCCGCCAATCGGGTAAAACCGATTAAATTAATTGCTACAAACTTTTAACTTTTTCGTTCAAATCTGTACAATATTCCCCTGACAAAAAGTGGAAGCCATCGAACAAGTTTGTTGGTGATACCACGTTTTTATAAGCATACTTTGCTTGAGACTTGCAGTTTTCATTTAGGCATGGCAGTTCTATAATGAGACGCATTATCCCAAGTGCATTTTCTGTCACTTCCTTTATAGAAGTGAATCGTTTAGCAACAGGACAGATTCCGCATGACTGACAACAATACCGCATTAAAGAAGGCTGGCCTGAAAGTAACGCTTCCTCGATTAAAAATCCTTGAAGTGCTTCAGGGGCCAGACAACCACCATGTCAGCGCGGAAGACCTTTACAAGCGTCTTATCGACATGGGCGAAGAGATTGGGCTGGCCACTGTTTATCGTGTACTGAACCAGTTTGATGACGCGGGTATTGTGACCCGTCATAATTTCGAAGGCGGTAAATCTGTTTTCGAACTGACCCAACAGCAGCACCACGATCACCTGATCTGCCTTGATTGCGGTAAGGTCATTGAATTTAGCGATGATTCCATCGAAGCGCGCCAGCGTGAAATTGCCGCCCGTCATGGCATCCGCCTGACCAACCACAGCCTGTACCTGTACGGCCACTGTGCGGAAGGTGATTGCCGCGAAGACGAGCACGCGCACGACGCAAAATAAGTCTGCTTTCATACTCTGAGCCAGCCGAAAGGTTGGCTTTTTTTTGCCTGTAATCTGGCATAAAAAAAGCCCGGTAAGCGCAGTGCTACCGGGCGTCAAGACAGCTGATTATTTACTGTTATTACTGCGAATTTCTTTCCAGATCTGATCGCAACGCTTCGCCACTTCCTGATCGTTACCGGTCTTACGCGCCTGAATACAGGCCTGGTAATCCATCACGCGGACATTCTCCTGCGTCGCGAATTGCTCATGTGCTTTCTCTTTCTTCAGTACATTCAGCACGCTCTGACAGGCTTCAATTTTCTCCGGCGAACCTTCCGCCGTATTAATACAGGCGCTGTATGCCTCTTTCAGACGCGAGTCCTCTTTCGGTGCCTGAGGCTGTGCACAAGCCACCAACCCCGATGCCAGCAACGCGACGATTACGATTTTTTTCATCATGTGCAGTCTCCATCCCGGCGGGCTTAGCCCACCGGGGTGTTCATCAGAAGATTGTGAATGGGGCAATAACCATGAACTTCACGTCACGCTCATCCTGGAAGATGTTGCCGTAACCGCCCGCGTAGCTTGGGATATCAGAGTGGTTGTCATACTGGGTGAAGTGCAGCTTGAACATTGTTCCTTTTGCACGGCCATCCTGCAGGGTGTACATGGCATCCAGGCTGTAAGAGGACTCTTTCAGACGGTAGTTTGGATCGTAGTATGCGTCAGGTGTTGCCATATCGGCAGGTTTCGCATCCCAGGCGTAAGCGTAAGATGCCCCCACAGCCCAACCCGGCAGGTTCCAGTTTTTCAGATCATACATCGCGCCGAAGAACACCGCTTTTTCACCGTCGGCGTTGAAGTCTGAACGGTTATCCCACCAGATATCCAGACGACCGTTGGAGGAGGCGTAGGTTGGGGTCATACGCTGCAGGAAGTAGCCCTGCTGCCCTTCCGCCTTCACCCATGTCCCTTCCAGACGCAAATCAACCTGACCCACTTTGTAGCCGAAGGTCAGCGCCTGCAGCCACGCGGTGCCATCATAAATGTCATTGACGCCACCATTACTGACTTTATCGCGCGTACCGTAGAACTGGTAGCTGGTACTCAGCGGGCTACCCGCGATATCAAACTTATAGCTGGCTTTGGCAAAGTATTGATCGACATAACCTTGCGCCTGGCCAAAGGCCGCTTCAAGAACCAGATCGTTTTTGAAGTCGTATTTCGCACCCAGCGAGTGGAGGTAATCCACTTTGGTCTTTTTATCGTTCTGGTAGAACTTGTCCATTTCGATATGCCACGGTGCTTTATATTCGTTGGTCCACATATAGGAGAAACTCAACGCACCTGCATCACCGTAGTCAAAGTTGGCACCGGCTTCCGCCCCCTGATAAGTACCTGGCATAAAGCTCCAGTGTGGGGCTAACAGTGTTTGACCGGTTGGCTGAATATAACCACCACGCGCCCATACCGGGCCGTATTTGAATTTCGCGGCTGCTTTATACAGGCTAATACCGCTTTTATCCCCGGACCAGTCTTCATCGTACGCTTTATTGCTGGAGGAGAATGCGATTTCGTTCGGGTGGCCACTGTCACCGTTTTCCGCCATTTCAATGGCAGTGAATGCGGCAATATCCAGGCCGAACATATCGGCAGCATAACCGGACTGGAAGTCCAGGTTGGCGTTCCAGGTGGAATGAGCAAGGTTGGTTTTGTATTTGTCTTCAGTGACGTCTTTACGGTCACGTTCACGCTGCCAGTAATAAATACCGCCCGTGAGGGTAGAATCATCAACGAAACCTGCTGCCTTAGCCTCTGGTGCGACAACCAGGCCCGACATTGCTGTTACACCGGCAATAGCCAGCGCCAGCGCACTACGTTTGCCACTAAACGTACGCATAGATTATTCCTCTTTGACGAATTAAAACGCCTAAAACGGCGAAAAATAAAAATGACCTGTCGGTCAGGGGTAGTTAGAAATACCCTCGAATTAACTACCGCCTTTAGGTTATTTTTCGCGACGCGAATTATCAATGCTTTTCAGCGGGCAAAAGTCAGGATTATGACGAAGTGCACATAATTGGTAGTGATTTGTAACATTTCCATCAATGCGTGGATTTACAGGGAGAAAGAGATATTTTCAGGGGGAAAAGCCCATTATTTGCGCTTATTTTTTAGCCTTCAGATATTCCGTAAATATTCAAACTTTTTTTGAGTAAAATAAGTAGCACCTCATTGACCTCAATTTTCAGAAGGCAATATTTTAGCAACGCCTTAATGGCATGATCGTTAAATAAAAAAAACGCCGCAATTAGCGGCGTTTGTCTCTCATTGACCAGAGCAGCAATATTATTCGCCGATCTTAGCCCAGGTATCACGCAGACCCACGGTACGGTTAAATACCGGTTTTTCAGCCGTGCTGTAACGGCTGTCCAGGCAGAAATAACCTTCACGTTCGAACTGGAACGCTTTACCCGCTTCAGCCGCCTTCAGGGACGGTTCAGCATAGCCCTGCTTGATCAGCAGAGATTCCGGGTTGATGACCGCCAGGAAGTCATCTGCCGCACCAGGGTTAGGTACGCTGAACAGGCGGTCGTACAGGCGAATTTCGACCGGTAGCGCGTGTGCTGCGCTTACCCAGTGGATAACGCCTTTCACTTTACGGCCATCCGCCGGATCTTTACTCAGGGTGTCAGCATCATAAGAGCAGAAGATGGTGGTGATGTTACCTTCCGCATCTTTCTCCACGCGCTCAGCTTTAATAACGTAAGCATTACGCAGACGCACTTCTTTACCCAGCACCAGACGCTTGTACTGCTTGTTCGCTTCTTCGCGGAAGTCAGCACGATCTATCCAGATCTCACCGCTGAACGGCACGTCACGGCTTCCCATCTCCGGCTTACCCGGGTGGTTAGGCATAGAAACCAGCTCGCCCTCGCCCTGCGGGTAGTTTTCGATAACCAGTTTCACCGGGTCGATAACCGCCATTGCACGCGGAGCGTTTTCGTTCAGATCTTCACGAATGCAGGATTCCAGAGAAGCGATCTCAATGGTGTTGTCCTGTTTGGTCACGCCAATGCGTTTGCAGAACTCACGAATAGACGCAGAGGTGTAACCACGACGGCGCAGACCAGAGATGGTCGGCATACGTGGGTCATCCCAGCCTTCAACGTGTTTGTCAGTCACCAGCAGATTCAGCTTACGCTTGGACATCACGGTGTATTCCAGATTCAGACGAGAGAACTCGTACTGACGCGGATGCACAGGAATGGTGATGTTATCCAGCACCCAGTCGTACAGACGGCGGTTGTCCTGGAACTCCAGCGTACACAGTGAGTGAGTAATGCCTTCCAGCGCATCGCTGATGCAGTGGGTGAAATCGTACATCGGGTAGATGCACCATTTGTTACCGGTCTGGTGGTGTTCCGCGAACTTAATACGGTACAGCACCGGATCGCGCATCACGATGAACGGCGACGCCATATCGATTTTGGCGCGCAGACATGCTTTGCCTTCTTCGAAACCACCGGCACGCATTTTTTCAAACAGCGCCAGGTTTTCTTCAACACTGCGATCGCGGAACGGGCTATTTTTGCCCGGTGCGGTCAGCGAACCACGGTATTCACGGATTTCGTCAGCAGACAGTTCGTCAACGTACGCCAGACCTTTGTTAATCAGCTCAACCGCATAGGCAAACAGCTGATCAAAATAGTCAGAGGAGTAGCAAATGTCGCCCGACCAGTTGAAGCCCAGCCATTGCACATCGTTCTTGATGGACTCAACGTATTCGATGTCTTCTTTTACTGGGTTGGTGTCATCGAAACGCAGGTTGCACTGTCCCTGGTAGTCTTGCGCAATGCCAAAGTTCAGGCAGATAGATTTCGCATGACCAATATGCAGGTAGCCGTTCGGCTCCGGCGGGAAACGGGTATGAATTGTGGTGTGCTTACCACTGGCCAGATCTTCATCGATGATCTGACGAATAAAGTTACTCGGGCGGGCTTCAGCCTCACTCATCGTGGATTCCTCAAAGCGTAAACAACGTATAACGGCATATGATCTTATAAGCCGGACGTAGTGACAACCCTTAAAACGTCTCTGAAGAAAATAATGGGGGCATTTGCTGCAAAAAAAAGCGGCGAGGGATCCCCCCGCCGCTTAAGGCACAAACTCTACTCAGGAGCGATTACTTGCCTTTAATCTCATACAGTGGGGTTTGACCTGCAACCACCTGACCTTTCGCCTGAATCACCAGGCCGCTGAAGTCGTCGATGTTGCTGCAAACCACCGGGCTAATCATGGAGCGCGCATTGGCGTTCAGGAAGTCCAGATCCATTTCCAGAATCGGCTGACCTGCAACCACTTCAGCACCTTCTTCCACCAGGCGAGTAAAGCCCTGACCGTTCAGCGCAACAGTATCGATACCCATATGGACAACGATCTCCGCACCTTTTTCAGTCTCAAGACAGAACGCGTGGTTGGTGTTGAAGATTTTCACGATGGTTCCGGCAGCCGGAGACACCACGGTTTTTTCCGTTGGTTTCACTGCTACGCCATCACCGACCGCTTTGCTGGCAAACGCTTCATCAGGCACCTGCTCAATGGCAACCACTTCACCGGTTACTGGCGAAACCAGCGCCGCGATGGTTGTCGCGTTTGGCACAGCCTGTGGTTTTGCAGCAGCGGGGGCGGCGACTGGAGCAGCAGACGCTTCCGCTGCGGCTACCGGGCCGGTAGTTTTCATGGCATTAGCAATTTTTTCCGCCACGAAGCCAACGATAATCTGCACGCTGGTTTTGTTCAGGCGGATAACACCGGATGCACCCAGACGTTTTGCCAGCGCTTCATTAACCAGTGAAGAGTCTTTTACGTTCAGACGCAGACGGGTGATACAGGCATCGATACCGGTCAGGTTGTCAGAACCGCCAACTGCAGCAATATACTGACGCGCCAGACCAGAAACGTCCTGATCCTGAGCACCGCTAACATTCATATCCTGACCATCTGCTTCGCTACCGGCAACAGCCAGCTCGCGACCCGGAGTCATCAGGTTGAATTTGGTGATAGTGAAACGGAACACCACGTAGTAGATAGCGAAGAACACCAGACCTTGTGGGATCAGCATCCACCAGTGGGTCGCCAGCGGGTTACGCGAGGAGAGCACCATATCCACCAGACCGGCGCTGAAGCCGAAGCCCGCGATCCAGTGCATGCTTGCAGCAATGAACACAGAGATACCGGTCAGCACAGCGTGGATAACGTACAGTACTGGCGCAACGAACATGAAGGAGAATTCCAGCGGTTCGGTGATACCCGTGAAGAAGGCAGCAAACGCACCTGCCATCATGATACCCAGCACTTTCGCTTTGTTTTCTGGACGCGCGCAGTGGTAGATAGCCAGTGCTGCACCCGGCAGACCGAACATCATGATTGGGAAGAAGCCCGCCTGATAACGACCGGTGATACCAACAACCGCTTTACCTGATTCGATGGACTGTGCGCCACCCAGGAAGTTAGGGATATCGTTAATACCAGCAACGTCGAACCAGAACACGGAGTTCAGCGCGTGGTGCAGACCAACCGGGATCAACAGACGGTTGAAGAACGCATACACGCCCGCACCGGCAGAACCCAGTTTCTGGATGTGTTCACCGAAGTTCACCAGACCGTCGAAAATCAGCGGCCAGATGTACATCAGGATAAACGCAACGAAGATCATCACGAAGGAGGTCAGGATCGGCACCAGACGACGTCCGCTAAAGAAGGAGAGTGCTTTTGGCAGCTCCACACTACTGAAGCGGTTGTACAGTTCTGCGGAAATAATACCCACGAGAATACCGACAAACTGGTTGCTGATCTTACCGAATGCCGCCGGAACCTGGTCCGCCGGGATCTTTTGGATCATTGCCACCGCTGCTGGTGAGCAGAGAGTGGTTAATACGAGGAAACCGACAAAGCCGGTCAGTGCAGCGGCACCGTCTTTATCTTTGGACATACCATAAGCTACACCAATAGCAAACAACACGGACATGTTGTCGATAATGGCGGAACCTGACTTGATGAAGAACGCCGCCAGCGCGCTGGTATTACCCCAGCCGTTGGGGTCGATCCAGTAGCCGACACCCATCAGGATGGCTGCGGCAGGCAGCGTGGCGACCGGCACCATAAGTGCGCGACCAACCTTTTGTAAATAACCTAGAATACTCACTTTCTTCCCCCTATGAGACCCCGTTTAAGGCACATTCTCAGCTGTGTTTTTATTGTGTCACTAACCTATATATACGGTTGATGATTCACTGGCATTCTGAGTGTGTGAAAAATTAATTCGTATCGCAAATTAAACGCGTATTTTTTGTGATTTTTGTCACCAAATATCGTTAATTACCCTCCCTTACACTGGCTAACAGCGAAAACTTATTTTATCATTCAAAAAATCAAGACGGATTGATCTGGCCTGACAAGTTCCGGTTACGCTTAAGTATCAGGTTCCGATAGCTATCCGCCCACGCTTTTACTTTAACTCTTGAGGTGAACAATGAGACTGATTCCCCTGGCAACTGCTGAACAAGTCGGTAAATGGGCCGCTCGTCATATCGCTAACCGTATCAATGCGTTCAAACCAACAGCCGATCGTCCTTTCGTTCTGGGCCTGCCAACTGGCGGGACACCACTGACGGCGTATAAAGCTCTGGTAGAAATGCACAAAGCGGGCCAGGTTAGCTTTAAGCACGTTGTCACCTTCAACATGGACGAATATGTCGGCTTACCAAAGGAACATCCGGAGAGCTACCATAGCTTCATGCACCGTAATTTCTTTGATCACGTTGATATCCCAGCTGAAAATATTAACCTGTTGAATGGAAACGCGCCTGATATTGACGCAGAATGTCGTCAGTATGAAGAAAAAATCCGTTCTTACGGCAAGATCAACCTGTTCATGGGTGGCGTGGGCAACGATGGTCATATCGCCTTTAACGAACCAGCGTCATCGCTGGCTTCGCGTACGCGTATTAAAACGCTGACTCATGACACGCGCGTGGCAAACTCCCGCTTCTTTGACGGCGACGTTAGCCAGGTTCCAAAATACGCCCTGACCGTTGGCGTAGGCACCCTGCTGGATGCCGAAGAAGTGATGATTCTGGTACTGGGCGGCGTAAAAGCACAGGCGCTTCAGGCTGCCGTTGAAGGCAACGTTAACCACATGTGGACCATCAGCTGCCTGCAGCTGCATCCAAAATCAGTCATCGTCTGTGACGAGCCGTCTACGATGGAGCTGAAAGTGAAAACGTTGAAATACTTCAACGAGCTGGAAGCTGAGAACATCAAAGGTCTGTAATTGAATAACCGCCTCTTATCCAGAGGCGGTCGCTTTTTTTTAAACCGGGGGTCGTTATGTACGCTTTAACCCACGGTCGGATTTATACCGGCCACGAAATTCTGGATGACCATGCGATTGTTGTCGCCAATGGCCTGATTGAACGTGTTTGCCCGCTGGCTGAACTGCCACCGGAGATTGAACAGCGCTCACTCAATGGAGCTGTGATCTCCCCCGGTTTCATCGACGTACAGCTTAACGGCTGCGGCGGTGTGCAGTTTAATGACACCGCAGAAGCGGTGACGGTCGACACGCTGGAAATTATGCAGAAAGCCAACGAGAAATCGGGCTGCACCAGCTATCTGCCAACGCTCATCACCAGCAGTGATGATCTGATGAAACAGGGTATCCGCGTGATGCGCGAATACCTGGCAAAACACCCTAATCAGGCGCTGGGTCTGCACCTTGAAGGACCGTGGCTGAACATGGTCAAGAAAGGTACACATAACCCAGATTATGTACGTAAACCTGACGCCGAACTGGTTGATTACATGTGTGCAAACGCCGATGTGATCACCAAAGTGACGCTGGCACCCGAAATGGCGGGGACTGACGTCATCAGCAAACTGGCTGCCGCCGGGATTGTCGTTTCTGCAGGGCACTCAAATGCCACACAGAAAGAAGCCAAAGCAGGCTTCCGTGCCGGTATCACGTTTGCAACCCACCTTTATAACGCCATGCCATATATTACCGGCCGTGAGCCAGGGCTGGTCGGGGCGATTCTGGATGAACCTGACGTCTACTGCGGTATCATCGCCGACGGTTTACACGTCGACTACACCAACATTCGCAACGCCAAGCGCCTGAAAGGTGACAAGCTGTGCCTGGTGACTGACGCCACCGCACCGGCAGGGGCAAATATTGAGCAGTTCATTTTTGCTGGTAAAACAATATACTACCGTAATGGACTGTGTGTGGATGAAAATGGCACGCTGAGTGGTTCGGCCCTGACGATGATCGAAGGGGTGCGTAACCTGGTTGAACATTGCGGGATTGCCCTTGATGAAGTGCTGCGAATGGCAACGCTCTATCCGGCTCGCGCAATGGGCGTGGATAAAAAGCTGGGTGGGATCGCACCGGGTATGGTTGCAAACCTGACGGCATTCACACACGATTATAAAATTATTAAGACCATCGTTAATGGTAACGAGGTCGTCACTGAGTAAGTAAAAGTATGACACCAGGCGGACAAGCTCAAATCGGTAATGTCGATCTCGTTAAACAACTTAACAGCGCGGCAGTTTATCGCCTGATTGACCAACATGGGCCAATCTCACGTATTCAGATAGCCGAACAAAGCCAGCTTGCTCCCGCCAGCGTGACAAAAATTACACGTCAGCTTATTGAGCGCGGCCTGATCAAAGAAGTCGATCAGCAAGCCTCCACCGGGGGACGCCGCGCTATCTCCATTGTTACCGAAACCCGCAATTTTCAGGCTATTGGCGTCCGTCTCGGTCGTCATGACACCACGCTCACGCTCTACGATCTGAGCAGTAAAGCCATCGCCGAAGAGCACTACCCTCTTCCGGAGCGCACCCAGGAAACACTGGAGCACGCGCTGCTGAATACCATCGCGCACTTTATTGAGAACTGTCAGCGCAAGATCCGTGAACTCATTGCCATTTCGGTGATTTTACCCGGCCTTGTCGACCCGGAAACCGGTGTCATTCATTACATGCCGCATATTCAGGTTGAGAACTGGGGGCTGGTCGACGCGCTGGAAAAACGTTTTAAGGTGACCTGCTTTGTGGGTCATGACATTCGCTCTCTGGCGCTGGCAGAGCACTACTTTGGTGCGAGCCAGGACTGCGAAGACTCTATTCTGGTGCGCGTCCACCGTGGTACAGGTGCGGGCATCATCTCCAATGGACGTATTTTTATTGGCCGCAACGGTAACGTCGGAGAAATTGGTCACATCCAGGTGGAACCGCTCGGCGAGCGCTGCCACTGCGGAAACTTTGGCTGCCTCGAAACCATCGCCGCCAACGCAGCCATTGAACATCGCGTTCGCCACCTGCTGGAACAGGGGTATCAAAGTCGCGTCACGCTGGACGATTGCAAGATAGGCACCATTTGCAAAGCCGCCAATAAAGGTGATGCGCTGGCCTGTGAAGTGATCGAGCAAGTTGGACGCCATCTGGGCAAAACCATCGCCATTGCCATCAACCTGTTTAATCCACAAAAAGTGGTGATCGCCGGCGAGATTATCGAAGCAGAAAAAGTGTTACTGCCCGCCATTGAAGGCTGCATTAATACTCAGGCGCTGAAAGCATTTCGCCAGAACTTACCAGTGGTGCGCTCTACGCTCGATCACCGTTCAGCGATTGGTGCCTTTGCGCTGGTAAAACGCGCCATGCTTAACGGGATCCTACTCCAGCATTTGCTGGAATCCTGATCGGATCTTATAGTAACGCCTTCTTTTTTTGATGTCGGAATGTCCATGACCATTAAGAATGTAATTTGTGATATCGACGGCGTGCTGATGCACGACAACGTTGCCGTGCCAGGTGCTGCGGAGTTTCTTCACCGCATCATCGACAAAGGAATGCCACTGGTTCTTCTCACGAACTACCCTTCCCAGACAGGTCAGGATCTGGCGAACCGCTTTGCTACAGCAGGCGTCGACGTGCCGGACACCGTGTTTTACACCTCGGCAATGGCGACGGCGGATTTTCTGAAACGTCAGGAAGGAAAAAAGGCCTATGTGGTGGGCGAAGGCGCGCTGATCCACGAGCTGTATAAAGCAGGCTTTACCATCACTGATGTGAACCCGGATTTTGTGATTGTGGGCGAAACGCGCTCTTTTAACTGGGAGATGATGCATAAAGCAGCGTACTTTGTCGCCAACGGTGCGCGTTTCATCGCCACCAACCCGGACACCCACGGTCGTGGTTTTTATCCGGCCTGCGGGGCGCTGTGTGCCGGTATCGAAAAAATCTCCGGCCGTAAGCCGTTTGTTGTCGGTAAACCGAGCCCGTGGATCATCCGCGCCGCACTGAACAAAATGCAGGCGCATTCAGAGCAGACTGTCATTGTGGGTGACAATTTGCGTACCGACATTCTGGCCGGTTTCCAGGCGGGCCTTGAGACGATCCTCGTACTTTCCGGGGTATCCACACTCGATGATATCGACTCCATGCCGTTCCGGCCGAGCTGGATTTACCCCTCTGTCGATGAAATTGATGTCATCTGATTCAGAACCACGCCTCAGGGCGTGGTTTTTCATTTCCCCCCCTGATAAAGACAGTCACATCTAACAAAACCCACCATTCATTGCATAATCATCAATAAAAACGTTTAGGACATACTCTTTTTTCAACATTCCGCAATCACCATTGCACTATTTCCGTTTTACCCCGTAAAACCCTTGCGCGCCCTCTCCCTTTACGGCATTTTCATAAGCAAGCAACATCACAAAGCAACAGGGTTAACGGAGAAGGTTATGTGTTCAATTTTTGGCGTACTGGATATTAAAACTGACGCGGGCGAACTGCGTAAAAAAGCACTCGAACTGTCCCGCCTGATGCGCCATCGCGGCCCGGACTGGTCAGGTGTTTACGCCAGCGATAAAGCCATTCTGGCGCACGAGCGCCTGTCCATTGTTGACGTCAACGCCGGTGCACAACCGCTGTATAACGAGAAAAAAACGCACGCGCTGGCGGTCAACGGTGAAATCTACAACCATCAGGCATTGCGCGCAGAGTACGGCGATCGCTACGCCTTCCAGACCGGCTCTGACTGTGAAGTCATCCTGGCGCTGTACCAGGAAAAAGGGCCAGAGTTCCTGGACGAACTGCAGGGTATGTTTGCCTTCGCCCTGTACGACAGCGAAAAAGATGCTTACCTGATTGGTCGCGACCATATTGGGATCATCCCGTTGTATATGGGCCACGATGAACACGGCAACTTCTATGTCGCCTCTGAAATGAAAGCGCTGGTACCGGTTTGCCGTACCATCAAAGAGTTCCCGGCAGGCAGCTACCTGTGGAGCAAAGACGGCGAGATCCGCTCGTATTATCAGCGTGACTGGTTCGATTTTGACGCGGTAAAAGACAACGTCACTGATAAAGCCGAACTGCGTCAGGCGCTGGAAGATTCCGTAAAAAGCCATCTGATGTCAGACGTGCCGTACGGCGTATTGCTCTCCGGCGGCCTGGACTCCTCCGTGATCTCTGCGATCACCAAGAAATACGCTGCGCGTCGTGTTGAAGATCAGGAACGTTCAGAAGCCTGGTGGCCACAGCTGCACTCCTTTGCCGTTGGCCTGGAAGGGGCTCCTGACCTGAAAGCTGCACAGGAAGTGGCAAACCACCTGGGCACTGTACACCATGAAATTCACTTCACCGTGCAGGAAGGTCTGGATGCGATCCGCGATGTTATCTATCACATCGAAACTTATGATGTGACCACCATCCGCGCCTCCACGCCGATGTACCTGATGTCGCGTAAAATCAAAGCGATGGGCATTAAGATGGTGCTTTCCGGCGAAGGTTCTGACGAAGTGTTTGGCGGCTACCTGTACTTCCACAAAGCACCGAACGCCAAAGAGCTGCACGAAGAAACCGTGCGTAAACTGCAGGCGCTGCACATGTTTGACTGTGCTCGTGCCAACAAAGCGATGTCCGCCTGGGGTGTGGAAGCTCGTGTACCGTTCCTGGACAAGAAATTCCTCGACGTGGCAATGCGTATCAACCCGCAGGATAAAATGTGCGGCAACGGCAAAATGGAAAAACATATCCTGCGTGAATGTTTCGAATCCTATCTGCCGGCAAGCGTGGCATGGCGTCAGAAAGAGCAGTTCTCTGATGGTGTAGGTTACAGCTGGATCGACACCCTGAAAGAGGTGGCGGCTAAACAGGTTTCCGACCAGCAACTGGAAACCGCGAGCTTCCGCTTCCCGTACAACACGCCGGGCTCTAAAGAAGCATATTTGTACCGCGAGATCTTTGAAGAACTGTTCCCGGTACCGAGCGCTGCCGAGTGTGTTCCGGGTGGCCCATCCGTCGCGTGTTCTTCGGCGAAAGCCATTGAATGGGATGAATCTTTCAAAGCGATGAACGATCCATCAGGGCGTGCGGTAGGCGTTCACCAGTCTGCCTATAAATAAGCAATAAGATTGCAATCAGGCCCTCCGGGGCCTGATTTTTTTGTCTCACTTTTCACTTCCCAAAACCGATTAATAACCAATAATTGCCGAATATTCGGTCACGCTGTTCGCAACCTAACCAAACAGTCACATTCCAGCCATTTTCGTTGAAAAAGGTGTTGACGCTGCAAGGGTCTATACGCATAATGCGCCCCGCAACGCCGATAAGGTAACGCGAAAAAAAGATGGCTACGTAGCTCAGTTGGTTAGAGCACATCACTCATAATGATGGGGTCACAGGTTCGAATCCCGTCGTAGCCACCATCTTTTTTGCGGGAGTGGCGAAATTGGTAGACGCACCAGATTTAGGTTCTGGCGCCGCAAGGTGTGCGAGTTCAAGTCTCGCCTCCCGCACCATTCCCAGGTAAGCGTTGCACGGATGGGGTATCGCCAAGCGGTAAGGCACCGGTTTTTGATACCGGCATTCCCTGGTTCGAATCCAGGTACCCCAGCCATATTTCTTCGATTTTGCGGTTCTCCGCGGTATTGGGGTATCGCCAAGCGGTAAGGCACCGGTTTTTGATACCGGCATTCCCTGGTTCGAATCCAGGTACCCCAGCCATCGAAGAATGCAGTACTGGCTACGTAGCTCAGTTGGTTAGAGCACATCACTCATAATGATGGGGTCACAGGTTCGAATCCCGTCGTAGCCACCAAATTAGTAATCTATCGGGTAATTCGGTAGACTAGAAAAAATTGTTGGGGTATCGCCAAGCGGTAAGGCTCTGGTTTCTGATACCAGCATTCCGAGGTTCGAATCCTCGTACCCCAGCCAATTTAAAAAAGTCGTTAAGCAGTTTGTTTAACGCAATTGGGGTGTCGCCAAGCGGTAAGGCTCTGGTTTCTGATACCAGCATTCCGGGGTTCGAATCCCTGCACCCCAGCCACTTAGTAACAAAAAAGCCCGCTCTGCGGGCTTTTTTGTTTTTGTTGATCAGCATTGTGCGGCCTGATGCCCTCACCCTGCCCCTCTCCCACAGGGAGAGGGAATAAAGATTAAAGTCCTAATGCATATTTCAGCGCCTGGCGCTTCAGACCACCGGCGCGTTCCGCCGCCATCAAGCCAATATTGCGCAGAATACGTACCGGGCCTAAGTCATTACTGAATCCGGCATAGAACAGATCCATCCCTGACTGCATAATGAAGTTATCTGCCATACGCCGTGTCTGGTAGCGCTTCAGTACCTGATGGCTGGCCCAGGCTTCCGCATGATTGCGTGCATTACCCAGCACATCCAGCAAAGCATCGACGTCACGGTATCCCAAATTCACGCCCTGCCCTGCAAGCGGATGAATGGTGTGTGCCGCATCGCCCACCAGCGCCAGCCCTTCACGGGCATACTGCAACGCATGGCGTCGCGTGAGTGGGAATGCGCCGGCAGCAACCGGCGTCACATTGCCCAGACGATGCGGGAAGTGCTGCATAATTTCCTGCTGCAGTTGCGCCATTGAAAGCCCCTGCAACTGGCGAATGCGCGCCGGTTTGTCATACCACACCAGCGATGCCCAGTTATCGAACAACGGTAAAAAGGCGTGTGGCCCATTTGGCGTAAAGTGCTGCCAGGTACTTTCACCGGGAGCCTTCTCACACTGAACGGTGATCAGCATGCAGGATTGTTGATACTGCCAGGCATGCACACCAATGCCCGCCATCTGTCTGACCTGTGAGTTAGCGCCATCAGCCCCCACCACCAGCTTTACAGACAGCTCATCGTCATTATCCAGCGTCAGCACATACCCACTCTCGTGATGATGTAATGCCTTAAGTGATGCAGGAACCCGCAGCGTTACCTTCGGATGCGCCTCCAGCGCCTGCCAGAGCGAGAGCTGCAGAACGTTGTTTTCCACCATATAGCCCAGGCGCGGCAGCTTCAGTTCAGCAGCATCAAACGCGACGTGGGCATTTTCCCACTCCCACGTTTCGAGTCGGCTATAGGGATGGGCACGCATCGCCAGCACCGCATCCCAGACGCCCAGCCCCCGAAGCAAATCAACGGAAGCCGCACTAATGGCGGAAATCCGTACATCCGGTTTGGCCGTTGCATCAAATGCCGCAGGCACCGCCTGTTCAATTACCGTTACCTCAAATCCCTGCTGCGCCAGCCCCAGCGCCAGTGCGCCGCCGACCATACCGCCGCCGACAACGGCAACTTCGGTTTGTTGGAGAGTCATGGTCATTTATCCTTATTGGAGAATCCCTTAAGTTTACCGGATTTTTGTGGTCCTGAGGTTGACAACCTTCATACTGGTCACAACCCCACCAAAGCATTACAATACGCGGCTTGCAATCCTGAGCTGAGCAAGTCGATGACTAAAAAACTCCATATAAAAACCTGGGGCTGTCAGATGAACGAATACGATTCATCAAAGATGGCCGATCTGCTGGATACAACCCACGGATACCAGCTGACTGAAAATGCGAAAGAAGCCGATGTGCTGCTGTTAAACACCTGTTCAATTCGTGAAAAAGCGCAGGAAAAAGTCTTTCACGTGTTAGGTCGCTGGAAACTTCTCAAACGAAAAAATCCGGACCTGATCATCGGCGTGGGCGGCTGCGTCGCGTCGCAGGAAGGTAAGCTGATCCGCCAGAGAGCCCCCTACGTGGATATCGTCTTTGGCCCTCAAACCCTGCACCGCCTGCCTGAGATGATCAATCAGGTTCGCGGCAATCGTAGCCCGGTTGTAGACGTGAGCTTCCCGGAGATCGAAAAATTCGACCGTCTGCCTGAGCCGCGCGCGGACGGCCCGACCGCCTTCGTCTCCATCATGGAAGGCTGCAACAAATACTGTACTTACTGCGTGGTACCTTACACTCGCGGTGAGGAAGTCAGCCGCCCGGCCGATGACATTCTGTTTGAAATCGCACAGCTTGCTGCGCAAGGTGTACGCGAAGTGAACCTGTTGGGCCAGAACGTTAACGCCTGGCGCGGTGAAAACTATGACGGCACCACCGGCAGCTTCGCGGAATTGCTGCGCCTGGTCGCCGCGATTGACGGTATTGATCGTATTCGCTTTACCACCAGCCACCCGATGGAATTTACCGATGACATCATCGATGTCTATCGCGATACGCCGGAGCTGGTGAGCTTCCTGCACCTGCCGATTCAGTGTGGCTCTGACCGCGTACTGAACCTGATGGGGCGTCCGCATACGGTGCTGGAGTATAAATCCACCATCCGCAAGCTGCGTGAAGCTCGTCCGGATATCCAGATTAGCTCAGACTTCATCGTCGGCTTCCCTGGTGAAACCGATGATGACTTTGAACGCACCATGAAGCTCATCGGAGACGTGAATTTTGACGTGAGCTACAGCTTTGTCTTCTCTGCACGTCCTGGCACCCCGGCGGCCGATATGGTCGACGATGTGCCGGAAGAAGAGAAAAAACAGCGTCTGTACATTCTGCAGGAACGTATCAACCAGCAGGCAAACGCCTGGAGCCGTCGTATGCTCGGCACCACCCAGCGCATCCTGGTGGAAGGCACCTCCCGCAAAAGCATTATGGAGCTGTCCGGCCGTACCGAGAATAACCGCGTGGTGAACTTTGAAGGTACTCCGGATATGATCGGCAAATTCGTCGACGTCGAAATTGTCGAGGTGCTGACCAACTCTCTGCGTGCGAAGCGGGTACGTACCGAAGATGAAATGGGTCTGCGTATTGCTGAATCACCGGAATCCGTTATTTCTCGTACCCGCAAAGAAAACGATTCTGGCGTAGGTATTTACCAGCCTTAATGCCTCTGGCCTGCCTGTCCGGCAGGCCTTGTATTTCCTCTCAACGTCCCAATATCTTCCGCAATGCTTGCGCCTTTATTCTGTGGCGTGAATAATTTCGGTAATGACCGCTTTATTACGCCATATGGCACCAGGTCAGCTAACCAATCAAAGAGGAACGGTTTGAACATAGACACGCGTGAAATTAGCCTTGAGCCTGCAGACAACGCTCGCCTGCTGAGCCTGTGCGGGCCGTTTGATGACAACATCAAACAACTGGAGCGACGTCTGGGTATCGAAATCTATCGTCGCGATAACCATTTCAAACTTACCGGACGCCCAATTTGCGTCAACGCCGCTGCGGATATTCTGCGTAGCCTGTATGTCGATACCGCCCCGATGCGTGGCGAAACGCAGGATATCGAACCGGAGCAGATCCACCTCGCCATTAAAGAGGCGCGCGTGCTTGAGCAGAGCGCAGAAAGCGTGCCGGACTACGGCAAGGCGATCAACATCAAAACCAAGCGCGGCGTCATTAAACCGCGTACGCCGAACCAGGCGCAGTACATCGCCAACATCCTCGACCATGACATCACCTTCGGTGTAGGTCCGGCGGGTACAGGTAAAACCTATCTGGCGGTTGCCGCTGCCGTTGATGCACTGGAGCGTCAGGATATTCGCCGTATCCTGCTGACCCGCCCGGCGGTAGAGGCCGGTGAAAAACTGGGCTTCCTGCCAGGCGATCTCAGCCAGAAGGTCGACCCGTACCTGCGTCCGCTGTATGACGCGCTGTTCGAAATGCTGGGTTTTGAGAAAGTTGAGAAGCTCATTGAGCGCAACGTTATCGAAGTGGCTCCGCTTGCTTACATGCGTGGCCGTACGCTTAACGACGCCTTCATCATTCTCGATGAGAGCCAGAACACCACCATCGAACAGATGAAAATGTTCCTGACGCGTATCGGCTTTAACTCGAAAGCGGTCATCACCGGTGATGTCACCCAGATCGACCTGCCGCGCAGCACCAAATCGGGTCTGCGTCACGCCATTGAAGTGCTGGCCGAAGTCGACGAAATCAGCTTTAACTTCTTCCACAGCGAAGACGTGGTACGCCATCCGGTTGTCGCACGCATCGTTAACGCCTATGAAGCCTGGGAAGAAGCAGAACAAAAACGTAAGGCCGAACTGGCTGCAGAACGTAAGCGCGAAGCGCAGGAGCAAGAACAAAAATGAGTCAGGTGATCCTCGATTTACAACTGGCCTGTGAAGACAATTCCGGCATGCCAGAAGAGGCGCAGTTTCAGAAATGGCTGGATGCCGTAATCCCTCAGTTTCAGGAAGAATCAGAAGTCACGATTCGCCTGGTGGATGAAGCAGAAAGCCATGAGCTTAACCTGACCTACCGTGGGAAAGATAAGCCGACCAACGTGCTCTCTTTCCCTTTTGAAGCCCCACCAGGCATTGAAATGCCACTGCTGGGCGATCTGATCATCTGCCGTCAGGTAGTTGAACAGGAAGCCAAAGAGCAGCAAAAACCGCTTGAGGCCCACTGGGCACACATGGTGGTACATGGCAGCCTGCATCTGCTGGGCTACGATCATATTGAAGATGACGAAGCGGAAGAGATGGAGTCCCTCGAGACAGAGATAATGCTTGCTCTGGGCTATGAGGATCCGTACATTGCCGAGAAAGAATAGTCAGTCATCAGGCTGACTAACATGCCGCCGCGCAAGGAATTAACGCGGCGGTGAACTGAGAACTCACAAGAGAACCCTTAACAAACGCCATGAGCGACGACAATTCACACAGTAGCGACACGACAAACGGTAAAAAAGGATTTTTCTCCTTCATTCTGAACCAGCTTTTCCACGGCGAACCCAAAAACCGTGACGAACTGCTGGAGCTGATTCGTGATTCCGGGCAAAACGACCTTATCGACGAAGATACGCGCGAAATGCTCGAAGGGGTCATGGACATCGCCGACCAGCGTGTTCGCGATATCATGATCCCCCGCTCGCAGATGATCACCCTGAAACGTAACCAGACGCTGGACGAGTGCCTCGATGTCATCATCGAATCCGCCCACTCGCGTTTCCCGGTCATCAGCGAAGATAAAGATCACATTGAAGGGATCCTGATGGCGAAAGATCTGCTGCCGTTTATGCGCAGCGATGCCGAAGCCTTCAGCATGGAAAAAGTGTTACGCCAGGCCGTGGTCGTGCCGGAAAGTAAACGTGTGGATCGGATGCTGAAAGAGTTTCGCTCTCAGCGCTACCACATGGCGATTGTGATTGATGAATTTGGTGGCGTGTCCGGTCTGGTCACGATCGAAGATATTCTTGAGCTGATCGTGGGTGAAATCGAAGACGAGTATGACGAAGAAGAGGATATCGACTTCCGTCAGCTCAGCCGCCATACCTGGACCGTGCGCGCGCTAGCCTCGATTGAGGACTTCAACGACACCTTTGGCACCCATTTCAGTGACGAAGAGGTGGATACCATCGGCGGACTGGTGATGCAGGCCTTTGGTCATCTCCCGGCTCGCGGGGAAACCGTTGACATCGACGGTTACCAATTCAAGGTCGCGATGGCCGACAGCAGACGTATTATTCAGGTTCACGTCAGAATGCCGGACGACTCACCGGTGCCAAAACTGGAAGATTAATGTAAATGGCATTTGCCTCATTGCTTGAACGCCAGCGCGTCCGTTTGCTGCTGGCGCTGTTGCTCGGAGCCAGCGGTACGCTGGCTTTTTCTCCTTACGATATCTGGCCTGCCGCGCTCCTGTCTCTGATGGGGCTGCAGGGGTTAACCTTAAACCGCCGTCCGGTACAGGCCGCCGCTATTGGCTACGTCTGGGGGCTGGGGCTATTTGGCTCAGGCATCAACTGGGTTTATGTCAGCATCGCCCAGTTTGGCGGTATGCCGGGGCCAGTTAACGTCTTCCTGGTCGTGTTGCTCGCCGCGTATCTCTCGCTGTATACCGGTCTTTTCGCCGGCATCCTCTCTCGCTTGTGGCCAAAAACGACCTGGATCCGCGTCGCCATTGCGGCCCCGGTTGTCTGGCAAATTACCGAATTCCTGCGCGGCTGGGTGCTGACAGGCTTCCCGTGGCTACAGTTCGGCTACAGCCAGATCGACGGCCCGCTGAAAGGGCTGGCACCGGTAATGGGTATTGAGGCCATTAACTTCCTGCTGATGGTGGTAAGTGGCCTGCTGGTACTGGCGCTGGTTACCCGCAGCTGGCGACCGCTGGTCGCCGCTCTGGTGCTGTTTGCCCTTCCCTTCCCGCTGCGTTACATCCAGTGGTATACCCTGCAGCCAGAGCGCGCGACACAGGTGTCTATGGTGCAGGGCGATATTCCGCAGTCGATGAAGTGGGACGAGAAGCAGCTACTGAACACGCTGAAAATCTACGCCAACGCGACCGAAGAGGTGATGGGGAAATCGCAGCTGATTATCTGGCCGGAATCTGCCATTCCCGATCTGGAAATGAATCAGCAACCGTTCCTGAACATGATGAACGATCTGCTGCGCGCACGCGGCAGTACGCTGATTACCGGGATTGTCGATGCACGACTGAATCAGCAAAACCGTTATGACACCTACAACACCATCATTACGCTCGGCAAAGACAGCGAATACAGCTACAACTCCACCGACCGTTATAATAAGAACCACCTGGTGCCGTTTGGTGAGTTTGTACCGCTGGAGTCGATTTTGCGCCCGCTGGCTCCATTCTTTGACCTGCCGATGTCCTCCTTCAGCCGGGGCCCGTACGTTCAGCCACAGCTGCATGCGCACAATTTTGCCCTGACAGCGGCCATTTGCTACGAGATCATCCTCGGCGAGCAGGTACGCGATAACTTCCGCCCGGATACCGACTTCCTGCTGACCATCTCCAATGATGCCTGGTTTGGTAAGTCGATTGGCCCGTGGCAGCACTTCCAGATGGCGCGTATGCGCTCCCTGGAGCTGGCGCGTCCGCTGCTGCGTAGCACCAACAACGGCATCACCGCCGTGATTGGCCCGCAGGGCGAAATCCAGGCCATGATCCCGCAATTCACACGCGACGTGCTGACGACAAGGGTCACACCGACAACAGGTCTGACGCCATACGCCCGCACCGGCAACTGGCCGCTGTGGATCCTGACCGCTCTGTTTGGTTTTGGTGCAGTGCTGATGAGCCTTCGCCAGCGCCGTAGATAATCTCACCTTTTCCTGCCGGGTGGCGACTGCGCCTTACCCGGCCTACTTTCTCATGCTGTAGGTCGGGTAAGGCGTAGCCGTCACCCGACAATTTCCTCCAAACTCTCATTCTGGCACGCCTATTGCTTTGTTTATTCAGGCAAACGCAGTTTAGCTTAATGTGCAACCTTGTCGCACCAGAGTCGATCACCGGTAGCACCGAAACGGTGCAACGAGAGATTTTTGCCTCTGAATGGTGCGGCGCGCCTCGCAAAAATAAACAATAACGCAGCAAAATCTTTACATTAAGCCAGACTAAATGTTAACAAGCTTGCATAACACTGCACTCGCATAGCGCGAGATATAACAACATCACAATGGGTATCAATGCGTCGCTGGCGCTGATAAGAAAGGAGTTGGGTATGCAATTACGTAAACTGGCCACAGCAATGCTGGTTATGGGGATGTCCGCAGGCGTCGTTCACGCTGAAGACGCTCCGGCAGCAGGAAGCACTCTCGATAAGATTGCCAAAAACGGCGTGATCGTGGTCGGCCACCGTGAATCTTCTGTCCCGTTCTCTTACTACGACAACACGCAAAAAGTCGTGGGCTATTCACAGGATTACTCCAACGCTATCGTTGAAGCCGTGAAGAAAAAGCTGAACAAACCTGACCTGCAGGTAAAACTGATTCCAATCACCTCTCAGAACCGTATTCCACTGCTGCAAAACGGCACCTTCGATTTTGAATGTGGTTCCACCACTAACAACCTTGAACGTCAGAAGCAGGCTGCTTTCTCTGACACCATCTTCGTGGTTGGTACCCGCCTGCTGACCAAAAAAGGCGGCGAGATTAAAGATTTTGCTGACCTGAAAGGCAAAGCCGTCGTTGTGACCTCCGGTACCACCTCAGAAGTGCTGCTGCACAAGCTGAACGACGAGAAGAAAATGGATATGCGCATCATCAGCGCGAAAGACCACGGTGACTCCTTCCGTACTCTGGAAAGTGGTCGTGCCGTTGCGTTTATGATGGATGATGCCCTGCTGGCAGGTGAACGCGCGAAAGCGAAGAAACCAGACAACTGGGAAATCGTCGGCACCGCGCAATCAAAAGAAGCCTACGGTTGTATGCTGCGTAAAGACGACGCAGACTTCAAAAAGCTGATCGATGACACCATCGCGCAGGCACAAACTTCCGGTGAAGCGGAAAAATGGTTCGACAAGTGGTTCAAGAACCCAATCCCACCGAAGAACCTGAACATGAACTTCGAACTGTCTGACGACATGAAAGCACTGTTCAAATCACCAAACGACAAAGCTCTTAACTAATTAGAACAACAGGGGCGGGATCTCCTGCCCTCTCGATTGTCGGGAAGCATGGACAGACTATACGTTGAGTGGTCGTTCCCCACTCAGCGCGAAAAATGAGCTTCTCACCAATCTTCGAGGGTAGCGCTGCTACCCTTTTTTTTCTGGAGTTTATTATGTCAATAGACTGGAACTGGGGCATTTTTCTGCAACAAGCTCCGTTCGGCAACACCACCTATCTTGGCTGGCTATGGAGCGGCTTTCAGGTCACCGTTGCATTATCGATAACGGCGTGGATTATCGCGTTTCTTGTCGGTTCACTGTTCGGTATTCTGCGCACCGTCCCTAACCGCTTTCTTTCAACCCTCGGCACCCTGTATGTGGAACTGTTCCGTAACGTTCCGCTGATTGTGCAGTTCTTTACCTGGTATCTGGTTATCCCGGAACTGCTGCCGGAAAATATCGGTACGTGGTTCAAGTCAGAACTGGATCCGAACATTCAGTTCTTTGTCTCCTCAATGCTCTGTCTGGGGCTGTTTACCGCTGCCCGTGTGTGCGAGCAGGTACGTGCTGCCATTCAGTCCCTTCCGCGCGGACAAAAGAATGCCGGTCTGGCGATGGGTCTGACACTGCCACAAACCTACCGCTATGTGCTGCTGCCTAACGCCTACCGCGTTATCGTTCCGCCGATGACCTCAGAGATGATGAACCTGGTGAAAAACTCGGCCATCGCCTCCACTATCGGTCTGGTGGATATGGCCGCACAGGCTGGCAAGCTGCTGGATTATTCCGCTCATGCCTGGGAATCCTTCACGGCAATCACGCTCGCGTATGTTCTGATTAACGCATTCATCATGCTGGTGATGAACCTGGTTGAACGCAAAATTCGCCTGCCGGGCAATCTGGGGGGTAAATAATGTACGATTTTGACTGGAGTTCTATTGTTCCTTCTATGCCATACCTGCTGGATGGCCTGGTGATCACCTTAAAGATCACCGTGACGGCCATTATTATTGGTATCGTCTGGGGAACCCTGCTGGCGGTCATGCGTCTGTCGAGCTTTAAGCCGCTCGCCTGGTTTGCGACGGCCTACGTTAACGTTTTCCGTTCCATCCCGCTGGTGATGGTGCTGCTGTGGTTTTACCTGATCGTTCCCGGTTTCCTGCAAAACGTACTGGGGCTGTCACCCAAAACCGATATCCGCCTGATTTCAGCGATGGTGGCGTTCTCAATGTTTGAGGCCGCTTACTACTCAGAAATTATCCGTGCGGGTATTCAGAGCATCTCCCGTGGGCAGTCCAGCGCGGCTCTGGCGCTGGGGATGACGCACTGGCAGTCAATGCAGCTCATTATTCTGCCACAGGCGTTTCGCGCTATGGTTCCACTCCTGCTGACCCAGGGTATCGTGCTGTTCCAGGATACCTCGCTGGTCTACGTACTGAGCCTGGCAGACTTCTTCCGTACTGCGTCCACCATTGGTGAGCGTGATGGTACGCAGGTCGAGATGGTGCTCTTCGCAGGTAGTGTCTATTTTGTGATTAGTTTAAGCGCGTCGCTGTTGGTCAGTTGGCTGAAGAAAAGGACGGTATAATGATTTCCCTGAAAAATGTTTCTAAATGGTATGGGCACTTTCAGGTGCTGACCGACTGCTCCACCGAAGTGAAAAAAGGCGATGTAGTGGTGGTGTGTGGACCGTCCGGCTCTGGTAAATCCACGCTTATCAAAACGGTCAACGGTCTGGAACCGGTGCAGCAAGGTGAAATCCTCGTCAACGGCACCAAAGTCAATGACAAGAAAACCAACCTTGCCCAGTTGCGCTCTCACGTCGGGATGGTGTTCCAGCATTTTGAACTGTTCCCGCACCTCTCCATTATCGAGAACCTGACGCTGGCGCAGGTGAAAGTACTTAAGCGTGATAAAAAACTCGCGCGCGAGAAGGGGCTGAAGTTACTGGAACGTGTGGGGCTGTCCGCTCATGCCGATAAATTCCCGGCACAGCTTTCCGGCGGTCAGCAGCAGCGCGTGGCTATTGCACGTGCGCTGTGTATGGATCCTGTTGCCATGCTTTTCGATGAACCCACTTCCGCGCTTGATCCGGAAATGATCAACGAAGTGCTGGACGTCATGGTTGAGCTGGCGCATGAAGGAATGACCATGATGGTAGTGACGCACGAGATGGGCTTCGCGCGTAAAGTGGCCAACCGCGTGATCTTCATGGACGAAGGCAAAATTGTTGAGGACTCGCCAAAAGAAGAGTTCTTCGCCAACCCGAAATCCGAACGCGCGAAAGACTTCCTCGCCAAAATCCTGCATTAATCTTCTCAGTGCGCAGTCTACGGATTGCGCACTGCTTCACGCTTTCTGTCTCTTGTTCTCGTCGGTATCTCAATGCAGCGTTAACCTTGTCACAAAATAACGCCAGGAATGGAGAACCCTATGACACAGCCCATCATTCTTGATTGCGACCCGGGTCATGATGACGCGATCGCACTCGTCCTTGCACTTGCCTCCCCTGAACTGGAGGTCAAAGCCGTCACCTCCTCTGCCGGAAACCAGACGCCAGAAAAAACGCTGCGCAACGTCCTGCGTATGCTAACGCTGTTAAAACGCACCGATATCCCGGTCGCTGGCGGGGCCGCGAAACCGTTAATGCGTGAGCTGATCATTGCTGACAACGTTCACGGTGAAAGTGGGCTGGATGGCCCTGCCCTCCCTGAGCCGGGTTTTGCGCCGCAAAACTGCACCGCCGTTGAACTGATGGCAAAAGTGCTGCGCGAAAGCACTGAACCCGTCACACTGGTGTCCACCGGCCCGCAGACCAACGTCGCGCTGCTGCTCAACAGCCATCCGGAACTGCACGACAAAATCGCCCGAATTGTGATAATGGGCGGTGCGATGGGGCTAGGGAACTGGACGCCTGCGGCGGAATTCAACATTTTTGTCGACCCGGAAGCCGCAGAAATTGTCTTCCAGTCGGGTTTGCCGGTTGTGATGGCAGGGCTTGATGTGACCCACCGTGCGCAGATTATGGCCGACGACATTGAACGCTTTCGTACCATCGGTAACCCGGTTGCCACAACGGTTGCAGAGCTGCTCGACTTCTTTATGGAATACCATAAAGCGGAGAAATGGGGCTTCCACGGCGCACCGCTACATGACCCGTGTACTATTGCCTGGCTGCTGAAACCCGAAATGTTTACCACGGTAGACAGGTGGGTCGGCGTTGAAACGCAGGGGAAATATACCCAGGGGATGACGGTGGTGGATTACTACTCGCTGAGCGGGAACACCCCCAATACCACGGTAATGGTAGATATTGACCGGGAGGCGTTTGTGGATTTGCTGGCGGAGAGACTCGGTTTTTATAGTGCGGCCTGATGCCCTCACCCTGGCCCTCTCCCACAGGGAGAGGGAACAAACACTAAAAACGGCAACTGCGTTGCCGTTTTGCTTTTACCTCGTGCGGCCTGATGCCCTCACCCTGGCCCTCTCCCACGGGGAGAGGGAACAAACACTAAAAACGGCAACGCAGTTGCCGTTTTGCTTTTACCTCGTGCGGCCTGATGCCCTCACTGAAGTGGTCTACTTAATTTGGACACGACCTGAGGTTCTTTGTCTTTCCATCTCGGCAGGTGTTAACCCTCCGTTGT
>NZ_JBJURN010000010.1:0-141268 GCF_046622475.1 Enterobacter sp. LM3
GAAGAACCCCGTACCGGAAGGTGCGGGGTTTTTTGCTTTGCGTGTTTTAAAATGCCCGGCGGCGGTTGCACCTGACCCAGCCGACAGGATACCCCCACATAAAAGTGTGAAACTAAAATTGGCTTACATACAAAGTAATCCTGTAGAACTATAATTTCTGAGGTGGGGACTCATCAGCTACGAACAAAGGGGGGTGACAATGTCCCGCATCTACCAACTCATCACAGGTGTTGTTCTCGCAATGGTTCCTGTTGCAACGACTTTAGCCGCCAACGTCCATACAGTGACAGGAACAAAGGGGCAACCCAACCAGACAATTGGCACGTCTGTGACCGGCAGTGTTACACCCGGAAACGCCATCAATGCTCCGGGTTCTGCATTCAACCCCGATGGAAATGCGGGGTCCCATTATGCGGGTACTCAGCCGCAGAATTCTAAAAATTCCAATAGCGTATCTCAGTATGATGTCGCGGGTTTCCAGCAGTCACACAAAACAAATTGATAAGTATTGCTGAGCTACACTTTCTGCTGAAACGCAAAAACCCTGAGCTGATAACTCAGGGTTTTTATTTAATCGATCAATTTCAGGCCTGAGTTACGCTGTCTCTTCTGTGAACGTCGCTTCTGATGAACTGCTTTACGGATGTAGTCGGTTCTGGGCTGCTCATTTTGTACAACGGGAAGCGGACCTGGAGGAGAGATAAGGGCGGTAACTACTGGTAAGCCAACAAGTTGTTGGCTCAGAAAGCAAAAACCCGCCTTTTGGGCGGGTTCTTTAAATAGTGGTGCCCGGACTCGGAATCGAACCAAGGACACGGGGATTTTCAATCCCCTGCTCTACCGACTGAGCTATCCGGGCAACGGAGCGCATTAAACCGCAATCGAGCATGGCCGTCAACATTATTTCGGGAAAAACGGTTCAACTGCTTAAGTTTGCGGCAATTTGTCGGTTTGTGCGTCGAAATTGCATAAATCGTTCAGACCGAGCCCGTGTTAAGTGGTTCCTGATGATATCCGTTGCACGTCCCTGAATCAGGTCAGTGCGCCACCCATACGACACTGGGCAAAACGCAGTATGTCTTCAGCCAGACGGTGCGCGGTATCCACATCGGCCTGGCTACGGTTCACCAGCATGCGGCTCAGGCAACCTTCCAGCACCAGTTCCATCTGTTTCGCCACCATCGCCGGGTCATCCACTTCAAGCATGGTCAGCAGCTCGTGGGTAAAATCATGCGCCGCACGTTTTTGCTGATCTGCTAACTGGTGGATCGGATGGCTGGGGTCGGGGAAGAACGTACAGGCAGCGATAAAAAGGCAGCCCGGATAGCGGTTGTTGCTCACACATTCGGTCAGCGCGGTATAGCGTGCCAGCAGCTTTTGTTCCGCAGTCAGTTCTTCATTCAGCATCAACTGTCTGCGCCAGACATCAACCTGTTGGCTGAGATGGCGCAGGGCATCATAAAGCAGCGCTTCTTTATCGGGCCAGAAGCGCTTTAGCTCATTCAGAGGGTAATCGATACGGTCGGCTACCATCTCAAGCGTGGTGCTGGCGATCCCTTGAATCTCAAGTAATTGCAGGGCTTGTCCCAGTACGTCTTCACGTTGCACGGTTTTCTCCTCCGCTATTCCCAACGGTTGTCCCGTTTAAAGTGTTGTTTATGGTTGGTGATCGCGCAAATGTGCGCTGAATGCCGCCGCATCCATAAACCCGGTTACACGCTGCATCGACTGCTCTTCACCTTGTTCATTGAAGAATAAGATAGTGGGCAGCCCAAGCACATTAAGTTGCTTCAGCAGGGTCTTATCCTGCGCGCTGTTTGCTGTAACGTCCACCTGAAGCAGAACCGTTTCTTTCAGCGCGTTTTGCACCTGTGGGTCGCTAAAGGTGTATTTTTCAAACTCTTTACAGGCCACACACCAGTCAGCATAGAGATCGAGCATAACCGGTTTACCTTTAGCCTGCGCCAGGGCACTGTTAAGTTCGTCTACGTTCTTAATCTGCGTGAAGTTCAGGTGTGCCTGCGTTTGCGTAGCCGGAGCGCCAAATGCCCAGTCCTGAAGTGGGCGCACGCTCACCAGTGCAGCCGCGAGCAGCAGGATTTGCACCAGGCGCATCCACGGTTTTTTTGCCCCCAGGCTAACGATAAACGCCCAGGCAAAGAATGCGACGCCAAGCATCGCCCACAGACGAATGCCCCAGACGTCACCAATGATGCGCTCCAGCAGGAACACCGGCAGCGCCAGAATGACAAAACCAAACGCGGTTTTCACCGTCTCCATCCACGGGCCACTCTTCGGTAGCAGACGGTTACCAAACACCGTCATCATGATCAGCGGCAGACCCATGCCCAGTGCATACAGATACAACGTACCACCGCCAAGCCACATATTGCCGCTCTGAGCGATGTACAACAAGATAGCGCTGAGTGGTGCGGTTGTGCAGGGGGAGCAAATCAACCCGGCAATGGCACCCATCGCAAATACGCCACCTGCCGATCCGCCTTGCTGACGGTTGCTCATCAACGTTAAGCGGGTTTGCAGGGAGGAGGGCAACTGCAGGGTGAACAGACCAAACATCGACAGGGCCAGCAGAATAAACACAACTGACAGGCCGATGAGCACATAAGGGTGTTGCAGCGCTGCCTGGAACTGTAGCCCGGCAGCAGCGACCACGAGACCAAGTGCCGTGTAGGTCAATGCCATACCCTGCACGTAAATAAAGGCCAGCAGCAGCGCACGGGCGGTGGAAAGACGTTGCTTACCGCCAAGCACAATACCGGAAATCAGCGGGTACATTGGCAGTACACACGGCGTAAAGGCGATGCCAATGCCAATCAGTAAGGCCCAGAGTGCGGAGAAGGGGAGGTCTGAAGTGGTTTCGCCTTCTCCCCTCACACTGACCCTCTCCCCGGAGGGGCGCGGGGAAACGTCAGTGACAGTTTTCACTTCGCTCAGCGGAACAATCTTCGTTTCCGGTGGATAGCAGAAGCCAGCGTCGGCGCAGCCCTGATATGTGACGGTCAGCGTGGCTCCTTTCCCGGCCTGATTAACCGTGACGGGTACGCTTAAGTGCTGGCGATAAATTTCACTTTTGCCATAAAACTCGTCTTCATGCCACTCGCCTGCGGGCATCTGCAATGCACCCACGTTTGCCTGAGCCGGCGTGATGCTAACTTGCTTGCGATAGAGGTAATAGCCCTCTTTCACCTGCCATGTGAGGTTGAGGTCATGCTGGTTCTGTTGAAAGTCGAAAACGAATGCCTGGTCGGCAGGGATAAAATTCGAGCGGCCGGGTGTGTCAAACAACCCGGCAAAAACTGACGTGCTGCAGAGCAGCAGGATCAGCGTAAAGAAGCGTTGAGCCATGAGAGATAATCGTTATCGCCGTGGGCCACTGGCAGTACCAGCAGTTCCGGGGTTTGATAGGGATGATGAGATTTGAGGCAGTCCAGGAGCGCCTGCTGGTTTGTCAGATTGGTTTTTAGCAGCATCTGGACTTCGTATTCCTGCTCCAGTTTCCCTTCCCAGTAGTACAGGGAGGTGGCTCCTGGGAGGAGTGTAACGCAGGCTGCCAGTTTTTCGGCCAGCACTTTGGCGGCGAGATCCTGGGCAGAGGCTTCATCAGGGGCGGTACAAAGTACAACAACAGCATCAGGCGTGTTCACAGGTCGACCTCCTCATCACGAAAGTCTTCACTATATCACGCAAGGCGATTGCTCATTAATGAATCGGGCCGCAGAGCGGCCCGATTTTAACTATTTTTACAACTCCCCGGCGTTTACAGCACAACGCCGCCGATGATAAAGCCGAGAATGACGCAAAGGGTGATCGCGACGACGCCCGGGATCAGGAATGCGTGGTTAAACACGTACTTACCGATACGGGTAGAGCCGGTATCATCCATCTCAACCGCTGCCAGCAGGGTTGGGTAGGTTGGCAGCACGAACAGTGCAGAAACCGCTGCAAATGAGGCAATCGCCGTCAGAGGGGTCACACCCAGCATCAGTGCCGCAGGCATCAGCGCTTTGGTGGTGGCCGCCTGGGAGTAAAGCAGGGTGGCGGCAAAGAACAGTACCACAGCCAGCAGCCACGGGTAATTGTGCAGCAGGTCACCCGCAACGGTCTGGATATCGCTGATGTGTGCTTTCACGAAGGTATCACCGAGCCAGGCTACGCCCAGTACGCACACGCAGGCGCTCATACCGGATTTGAAGGTGCTGGCATTCAGCACTTCACTGGTGTCGATTTTACAGGTGATGCTGATAAGTGTTGCGATCGTCAGCATGAACACCACGATTGCTTCGTTACGTGGCAGTACCGGGTTCTGGATCAGACCCACGGTGTCACTGATGGCGGTCGCGTAGAACATCACCGCGACAATACCGATCAGGAACAGCAGCACGGAACGTTTTGCGTGTGGCTTCAGCTTGAAGACCTGGCTGCCACGCAGTTTCACTTCACCTTTTGCCAGACGTTCCTGGTAAACCGGATCGTCTTTCAACTCAGCGCCGAGGAAGTTGCACAGCACGGCAGTGATCATGACGGCAATCAGCGTCACCGGAATACAGATTGCCAGCAGCGTCAGGTAGCTCACACCCATCGGTTCGAGGATACCGGCGAAGAAGACCACGGCGGCAGAAATGGGTGATGCGGTGATCGCAATCTGGGACGCGACCACGGCGATAGAGAGCGGACGAGATGGGCGAATACCCTGCTCTTTCGCCACTTCAGTGATCACCGGCAGCGTAGAGAACGCGGTGTGGCCAGTACCGGCGAGAATGGTCATAAACCAGGTCACCAGCGGGGCAAGGAAAGTGATGTATTTTGGATGGCGGCGCAACATACGCTCCGCCAGGCTCACCAGGTAGTCCATACCGCCTGCCACCTGCATGGCTGCGATAGCGGCAATGACCGCCATGATGATTTCGATGACGTCAAAAGGAATTGCGCCGGGTTTGATTTGAAAGATAAGGGTAAGAACGAGCACCCCGAGACCACCAGCAAAACCGATGCCGATACCCCCGAGTCTTGCTCCCAAATAAATCGCCAACAAGACGATGACGAGTTCTGCTCCAAACATAAGGACCTGCCTTGTTTATTAACAAGTTGATATTGAATTGTTGTATTTTGGTAACGCCTAAAAAGAAAAAAGGCACGTCACAAGTGACGTGCCTTTCGCAAGCTTAGCCTGAACTGTTACTGTTCGCTTTCATCGGTATAACGTTTCGCTTTATAGGCCGGGTGCATCAGGTTTTGCGCCGAGAAAATATCGTCCAGCTCGGCTTCGGTCAACAGCCCACGCTCCAGTACCACTTCACGCACGCTCTTACCGGTTTCGGCACAAATCTTACCGACGATGTCGCCGTTATGGTGGCCGATGAACGGGTTGAGATAGGTGACGATCCCGATGGAGTTATACACATAGCCTTCACACACGGATTTGTTCGCGGTAATGCCGTTAATGCATTTTTCCAGCAGGTTGTAGCAGGCATTAGTCAGGATGTGGATAGATTCAAACATCGCCTGGCCAATGACGGGCTCCATCACGTTCAGCTGCAGCTGACCCGCTTCAGAGGCCATTGTCACGGTGGTGTCGTTACCGATGACTTTAAAGCAGACCTGGTTCACGACTTCTGGCACCACCGGGTTAACTTTCGCTGGCATGATGGACGAACCCGCCTGCAGTTCTGGCAGGTTGATTTCGTTCAGGCCAGCGCGTGGGCCGGAGGAGAGCAGGCGCAGGTCGTTACAGATTTTGGACAGTTTCACCGCCAGACGTTTCAGGGCGCTGTGTACCATGACGTATGCGCCGCAGTCAGAGGTGGCTTCAATCAGGTCTTCAGCAGGCGTAACCGGCAGGTTAGAGACTTCAGCCAGTTTCTGTACGGCCAGTTGCTGATAGCCATCCGGCGTATTCAGTCGTGTGCCGATGGCGGTTGCCCCCAGGTTCACTTCCAGCAGCAGCTCGGAGGTGCGCAGCAGGTTTTTGGTCTCTTCGTTCAGCAGAACGTTAAACGCGTGGAACTCCTGGCCGAGGGTCATTGGCACCGCATCCTGCAGCTGGGTACGACCCATTTTCAGGATATCCTGGAACTCAACCGCTTTATGCTGGAAGCCATCGCCCAGTTGATTAATCGCGTCGACCAGTTTCACCACAGAGGCATACACTGCGATGCGGAAGCCGGTTGGGTAGGCATCGTTGGTAGACTGACATTTGTTAACGTGGTCGTTCGGGTTCAGGTACTGGTATTCACCTTTCTGGTGACCCATCAGCTCCAGGCCAATGTTTGCCAGCACTTCGTTAGTATTCATGTTGACGGAGGTACCCGCGCCGCCCTGATAGACGTCAACCGGGAACTGATCCATGCATTTTCCATTGTTCAGCACTTCATCGCACGCGGCGATAATCGCATTTGCAGCGCTTTTTGGAATGGTTTGCAGCTCTTTGTTTGCCAGTGCTGCCGCTTTCTTCACCATAACCATGCCACGTACAAATTCAGGGATGTCACTGATTTTGCTATTGCTGATGTAGAAGTTTTCAATCGCTCTCAGAGTGTGAACACCATAGTAGGCATCCGCTGGAACTTCCCTGGTACCCAACAAATCTTCTTCGATACGAATGTTGTTTAACATGTGAACCTTCTTTTCAAGCTGCCGATGGATTGTACTAAACACACAGTATATATGTGGTTTTGAATATTTTCTGACCGACGATTATTCCCTCAATCAGCCAGATGCTCGAGATCATATGCTGATGATAGCGAATTGCCGTAAGCTGGATCACTTATTATCGTCTCGAATGCATGATAATTATTAATCTGTGAAATGAGTCACCGCTTTAATATTTCCAGAAAAAATATCCGTGCAAACCGATTGAATTTTGGCTAACCGTCTCCATCTCTTACAGACGCGTTTCGCGAACACATTCAGACAGGGGCCAGATGGCACCTGCCATACAGGAGATGCCAGTGCGCTGGGTACCGTTTATTGCTTTCTTTCTCTATGTTTACATTGAGATTTCAATTTTCATCCAGGTTGCCCATGTGTTGGGTGTCCTGCTGACACTGATTCTGGTGATCTTCACCTCTGTCATCGGCGTGTCGCTGGTGCGCAACCAGGGTTTCAAAAATTTCCTGTTAATGCAGCAAAAGATGGCTGCAGGCGAAAGCCCGGCTGCCGAGATGATCAAAAGCGTGTCGCTGATTATTGCGGGCCTGCTGCTGATCCTGCCGGGGTTCTTTACTGACTTCCTCGGTCTGTTGCTGCTGTTGCCGCCGGTGCAAAAGCACCTGACCATGAAGTTGCTGCCACACCTGCGTTTCAGCCGCATGCCGGGTGGTGGGTTCAGTACAGGGCCAGGGGATACGTTTGAAGGGGAGTATCAGCGTAAGGACGAGCAGAACGACCGTTTAGATCACAAAGACGATCGTTAAGCTGATTTTGCCCGGTGGCGTTGCACCTGCCGGGCCTACAACACCTTAAACCACACTGCGCTTCGGTAAGAACAGCCACAGTCCCGTCAGCATAATAATGGCGTACAAACTCTTCCATCCCACCATCGCCAGCAGTAGCAGACACAGCACACCCCCTATGACTGCCAGCGCTTTAAAACGCCCCTTTAGCAGACGACAGCCCGCCAGCATGCACAGCAGATAGATCATGATGAAGATGCCGTTGGCGTAGACAATCAGCGCATCCAGATTGATGTTCAGCCCGTAAATACACAGCGTGCTCAGCACGCAGCAGCCGAGTACGGTATTCAATGCATTTAACGGGAGCTGACGTTTTGACAGGCGAGCAAGGCGGCTTTGCGGTTTATATTGCGCCTGAGACCACACCAGACGGGCAAAGCTCTGAATATAGATATTGAGGCTGGCAAAACAGGCCAGATAGCCGATGACGCAGGCGACCCATAGTGCTTTCACGCCAAACAGCGCAACCACGATGCCCGGCAGCGATGCGGCGGCGGCTTTATCCGCCCCGAACGCGTTGAAGTGCAACACCAGCACGGTACAGGCCCAGTAAACCGTGCCTGCCAGCAGCAGGCCAATCATCAAGGCTCGGGGAAAATCACGTTCCGGCTGCTTAAACTCGGATGCCAGGTGAGCGAACGCTTCCAGACCGACAAAACACCAGAACATTACCGAAAGTGCGGCGAACAGCTGGGAATGATCGACATCCGTGATAGCCGGGAAAGGGATCTCTGCCAGGGAGATATCGCCCGCCCACCAGATGGCGGCAATGAGTGCGACGATCAGCACCGCGACCAGCGTTTGCAGGTTGGCGCTGGAACTGGCTCCGCGTGAGCCGACCCACCAGACAATTGCCAGCGTGCCCAGTTCGGCCAGCAGCAGTTGTTCGTTATGCCAGCCGAAGAGTGCCTGCCCAAAGCCCGTCGCGATATGCAATGCCGCAGGCAGGCCGACCGGGATCACAGAAAGAAATAGCCAGCCGGTAACGCGTTCCAGACGCGGGCCAAATGCCATGCCGACAAAGTGTGCAACACCGCCTGCGCTGGGAAAATGTCGCCCGAGCACGGCAAAGACAATCGCTACCGGAAACACCAGCACAATCAGTACCGGCCATGCCCACAGGCTGTTATTTCCGGCCACCAGTGCCGCCAGCGCGGGTACTGCAAACACGCCCGTGCCTAACAAGGAGGTTGAGAGCAGGCCAATGCCCTGTGCCAGCCCCAACTCCTGCTTGAGTCCACTCATTTACATCGTCCTGCCACCATCAAAAGAGAAGCGATGGTAACACTTTCGCAAATTTTTTTTCGACTCCCCCTTGAAGGGGGAAAAAGCTATCCCCATCTCTCAGAGCACTAGCCGGAAAACCGCATGCGGATCGGCGTCATCCATAACTGATAAAGACTTTCTCAAAGGAGAGCTATCAATGAGTATTCGTCCGTTACATGATCGTGTGATCGTCAAACGTAAAGAAGTTGAAACCAAGTCTGCTGGCGGCATCGTTCTGACCGGTTCTGCAGCAGCCAAATCAACGCGTGGCGAAATCATCGCTGTCGGTAAGGGCCGCATTCTGGAAAACGGAACTGTGCAGCCACTGGACGTTAAAGTTGGTGACATCGTCATTTTCAACGATGGCTACGGCGTGAAATCCGAGAAGATCGACAATGAAGACGTGTTGATCATGTCCGAGAGCGACATTCTGGCAATTGTTGAAGCGTAATTTACGCACGAGAATTTGAGGAAATAAGAACATGGCAGCTAAAGACGTAAAATTCGGTAACGACGCTCGTGTAAAAATGCTCCGCGGCGTAAACGTACTGGCAGACGCAGTTAAAGTAACCCTGGGCCCGAAAGGCCGTAACGTAGTGCTGGACAAATCCTTCGGCGCGCCAACCATCACGAAAGATGGTGTTTCTGTAGCACGTGAAATCGAGCTGGAAGACAAGTTCGAAAACATGGGCGCGCAGATGGTGAAAGAAGTGGCCTCTAAAGCGAACGACGCTGCAGGCGACGGTACCACCACCGCGACCGTGCTGGCTCAGGCTATCATCACCGAAGGTCTGAAAGCCGTTGCTGCGGGCATGAACCCAATGGATCTGAAACGTGGTATCGACAAAGCTGTCGCGTCCGCTGTTGAAGAACTGAAAGCGCTGTCCGTACCGTGCTCTGACTCTAAAGCCATTGCTCAGGTAGGTACCATCTCCGCTAACTCCGACGAAACCGTAGGTAAACTGATCGCGGAAGCGATGGATAAAGTCGGTAAAGAAGGCGTGATCACCGTTGAAGACGGTACCGGTCTGGAAGACGAACTGGACGTGGTTGAAGGTATGCAGTTCGACCGCGGTTACCTGTCCCCATACTTCATCAACAAGCCAGAAACTGGCGCTGTTGAGCTGGAAAGCCCGTTCATCCTGCTGGCTGACAAGAAAATCTCCAACATCCGCGAAATGCTGCCAGTGCTGGAAGCCGTTGCGAAAGCAGGCAAACCGCTGGTTATCATTGCTGAAGACGTTGAAGGCGAAGCGCTGGCGACCCTGGTGGTTAACACCATGCGTGGCATCGTGAAAGTGGCTGCGGTTAAAGCACCTGGCTTCGGCGACCGCCGTAAAGCGATGCTGCAGGATATCGCTACCCTGACCGGCGGTACCGTCATCTCTGAAGAGATCGGTATGGAGCTGGAAAAAGCGACCCTGGAAGACCTGGGCCAGGCTAAACGTGTTGTGATCAACAAAGACACCACCACCATCATCGATGGCGTGGGCGACGAAGCGGCGATTCAGGGCCGTGTTGGTCAGATCCGTAAGCAGATCGAAGAAGCCACTTCCGATTACGACCGTGAAAAACTGCAGGAGCGCGTAGCGAAACTGGCAGGCGGTGTTGCGGTAATCAAAGTCGGTGCTGCGACTGAAGTTGAAATGAAAGAGAAAAAAGCACGCGTTGACGATGCCCTGCACGCGACCCGTGCTGCGGTAGAAGAAGGCGTGGTTGCTGGTGGTGGTGTGGCGCTGGTGCGTGTTGCCGCGAAACTGTCCGGCCTGACTGCTCAGAACGAAGATCAGAACGTGGGTATCAAAGTTGCGCTGCGCGCAATGGAAGCTCCACTGCGTCAGATCGTGTCCAACGCCGGTGAAGAGCCATCTGTTGTGACCAACAACGTGAAAGCAGGCGAAGGTAACTACGGTTACAACGCAGCAACTGAAGAATACGGCAACATGATCGACTTCGGTATCCTGGATCCAACCAAAGTGACCCGTTCTGCTCTGCAGTACGCGGCATCTGTCGCTGGCCTGATGATCACCACCGAGTGCATGGTGACCGACCTGCCTAAAGGCGACGCACCTGACTTAGGTGCTGCAGGCATGGGTGGCATGGGCGGTATGGGCGGCATGATGTAATCATGTTGTTCTGCGTCTTGCGGAAATAAAGAAGCCCCCGGCAGAAATGCCGGGGGCTTTCTTTTAGAAGAGTAATTGCATCACCCAAAGTGAAAGCAGGGCGTTAATCACGCAGATAGTAATGATGTGTGGATAGTATTTAGGGTTCACGCCTGCAGTGCCGAGGCAACGGCCAGTGTTTTGCACTGGATTACCCATCAAATAAATCGCAGGCAGGAGAATAGTCGCATCATGGCCGTTAAGCGTACTGGTGGCAACCAGGCTCGCACAGACGCCGACGCCACCTCCCATGCTCATGACTGCTGCCAGCAGAACGGTAGCGGCTTCGCCGGGCAATCCCCAAATCGCCATAATGGGGGCGCACACCTTGCCGACAATATCCAAAAGCCCCGTAACTTTCAGTGCCTGAATAATGACAAAGGCCATCACGACGTTAGGCAGCAGGCTGGTGGTGGCAATGGTAAACCCACGGCGGGCTCCATCGATAAACATATCCATGATGTTTTTACGCACGAGTGCTGTCACTTTGTGGCTCCTTTAGCTGTCGGTTTTCAATCCGGGCAATCCACAGGCGTAAAAAATTGGCACCGATAAACTTAAAAATAAGGATAACGACCAGGGGAGTAATCACCGGAACCGTGATACTGGTAAACAGCGCAGCACCTGATGAGAAGTAATTGGTAATAATGGCGCTGCCGCTGGTCTGGAAGGTGGCGAAAATAGCCCTCTCCCTGTCGGTGATCGTGCCGTCATCCGCCATTTCTTTCGTCATCCCGGCAGCGGCATCGGTGTTTTGCAGGTTGGCGATCAGCGCCAGAGAGCAAATACCAGGGATACCCAGCAGGGGTTTGAGGATCGGCGTCATCAGCTGTTGTGCTGCGCGAAGACCGCCCAACCCTTCGGTTACGGCAATAATACCCAGAGATAAAATGACCGATGGGGCGAGCTCTAAGGCAAAAAGAAAGCCATCCTTTGCACCTGTGCCACCAATACCGCGAAAAGAGGCGGGGGTTGCCGCGACCCCATTGACCTGACCAAACGTGCCGTTCAGTACGGTAAAATCAAACACTCGCCACCATTCGGTGGTTTTCGAGAACAAACCGGAAAAGAAAATAATGGTGATAATGAAAACGAGATACCCCGACCATGTTACTTTTCTCTGGCTGTGGGGGGGATTGCTCATGTTGCCTCCTTATGAATTTATCCCTGGGGCGCAGGAAAATACGCCAATGGAGTGCTACTTAGAGCAAAAAAAGCCGTAAAAGACGATACCGATACGGCTATTATCAGAATCTATTTAGGGACGTAACGCTTTCTCGCGGGGATGTCGCAGATAATGACCGGTGGTTTTTCTTTTGGTCATCTTTTTAGTATAAGATTTACACACGGACAACTACTGTCCAGCTTATTGAAAACGAGGAATAACATGCGCGTAAAAGTCTGTGCAGGGATCGTAGGGGCAGCATTGCTGCTGGCGGGTTGTAGCTCCAGCAATGAGCTGTCGGCCGCGGGTCAGGGTGTTCGCTTTGTGGAAGATAAGCCGGGCAGCGAATGCCAGTTTTTAGGCACGGCAAGCGGTGAGCAAAGCAACTGGATGTCGGGCCAACACGGCGAAGAAGGTGGCTCTATGCGTGGTGCGGCAAACGCCCTGCGTAACCAGGCTGCGGCAATGGGTGGTAACGTGATTTACGGTGTGAGCAGCCCAACGCAGGGTATGCTGTCCAGCTTCGTGCCAACGGCCAGCCAGATGAATGGCCAGGTGTATAAGTGCCCGAACTGATTGTCTTTTTCCCTCTCCCCTGTGGGGAGAGGGTGAGGGAAACTAGCTCTGCCGCAGTTGCAAATCCAGTGGTGTCTTACTCGGCTCACCGCCAATTTCACGTGCCAGCTTTGGCACCATATAGCCAGAAACCAGCGTTAACAGTTCGCGCATAATCTGCCGGGCTTCTTCATCCGTGACCATGAAATGCGCCGCACCCTGCACGCGATCCAGCACGTGCAGGTAATAAGGCATCACACCCGCATCAAACAAGGCATTGCTCAGGTTGGCCAGCACGTGGGCACTATCATTCACACCGCGCAGCAACACGCTCTGGTTCAACAGCGTCACACCCGCTTTACGCAGACGCGCCATTGCGGAACGGAACGCTTCGTCGATTTCGTTCGCGTGGTTGATATGGTTTACCAGCAGTACCTGCAAACGAGACTGTTCAACGCGCGACACCAGCCCGTCAGTAATACGTGCCGGGATCACGACCGGCAGGCGGCTGTGAATACGCAGGCGTTTAATGTGCGGGATAGCTTCAAGCTGGGTCAGCAACCAGTCCAGCTCATGATCTTTTGCCATCAGCGGATCGCCACCGGAAAAAATAATCTCATCCAGCTCTGAATGGGCCGCAATGTAATCCAGCGCAACCTGCCAGTTGCGTTTATTGCCCTGATTTTCGGCGTACGGGAAGTGTCGACGGAAGCAATAACGACAATTTACCGCACAACCGCCTTTCACCAGCAGCAGCGCGCGGTTGAGGTATTTGTGCAGTAAACCGGGCACCACGCTGTTCTGCTCTTCCAGCGGATCGGTGCTGTAACCCGGTGCAGTCACAAACTCATCCTGTGAGGTAAGTGTTTGTTTTAATAGCGGGTCATCAGGATTGCCTTTCTCCATGCGGGCAACAAATGCGCGGGGAACGCGCAGGGCAAAGAGCCGCTTCGCCTCACGGCCTGCAAGCAACTCTTGATGCTGATCGAGGTCTAAAAGACGCAGCAATTCATCAGGACTGGTGATTACATCGGCAAGTTGCGATAACCAATCTTCTCTGGACGGGGTGTTTAGGGTTACAATATGCGCCATTTTGTGGCTTAGCTACCAGTTAACAAATTTAGAGGGCCTTATGGCAACGTACTATAGCAACGATTTTCGTGCTGGTCTTAAAATCATGATGGACGGCGAACCGTATGCGGTTGAAGCCAGCGAATTCGTTAAACCAGGTAAAGGCCAGGCATTCGCACGCGTTAAGCTGCGCCGCCTGCTGACTGGCACCCGTGTTGAGAAAACCTTCAAGTCTACTGACTCTGCTGAAGGCGCTGATGTTGTTGATATGAACCTGACCTATCTGTACAACGACGGTGAGTTCTATCATTTCATGAACAACTCAACTTTCGAACAGCTGTCTGCTGATGAGAAAGCAGTAGGCGACAGCGCTAAATGGCTGCTGGATCAGGCTGAGTGCATCGTGACCCTGTGGAACGGCCAGCCTATCGCTGTGACCCCACCAAACTTCGTAGAGCTGGAAATCGTTGAAACCGATCCAGGCCTGAAAGGTGACACCGCAGGTACCGGCGGTAAGCCAGCCAAACTGTCTACCGGTGCAGTGGTTAAAGTTCCACTGTTCGTACAGACTGGCGAAGTGATCAAAGTGGATACCCGCTCCGGCGAATACGTGTCCCGCGTGAAGTAATTCATGTAAATGACGTAAGGCGCAGTGTCCGCTGCGCCTGATTTTTCAGGCAGGGATGATGAAACGTACCGTTAAAATTCTGCTTCTGTTAGCGCTTTCTGGCGCACTCCTTTCTGGCTGTAATACTGCCCGTGGCGTCGGTGAAGATGTCCAGGATCTGGGGCATATCATCTCTCACGCCGCCAGCTGATTACGTCCAATTTTCTGAAAACCGTATTCCTTTCCGTCAACTAACGGGATTTTGTCTATCCTTAAATGGCTATACACAACATCACGTTGGCGATAAAAGGACGACATTATGGTTAAAAAGACAATTGCAGCGATCTTTTCTGTTCTGGTGCTTTCATCAGTTTTAACCGCCTGTAATACCGCGCGTGGCGTCGGTCAGGATATTTCTGAAGGTGGTAGCGCAATCTCTGGTGCGGCAACCAAAGCTCAGCAGTAATCATAAACGGTACGGGACTAACGGGTGCCGTACCGTCAGCTTTCTGCTTCCTGCAGAGCTAAAAACGGTGAGAAACGCGTATCCATATGCAGCTTCATGCGGATATTCCGTTTATAGGTATACACCGTTTTTCCATTGATACTCAGGTGGCTGGCAATTTTCTGATTGCTTGCGCCGTCCATCCACAATGTCAGCACCTTCTCCTCCTGGCGGGTCAGCAGAGGGGCGGCAACTTGCGGTATTTCAAAGCTTGCACAGGATGTTAAGGCGTCGTTGATCACCACAGCCAGCTCCTCAAGGTCGGCGTTTTTCAACAACGAAGACCATACCGGGAACTGTGCCAGGTATCCCGCCATTTCCTGTTCTTCACCCGACTGCAGTAAAATAAAGGGTAACGTTTTACTGGCATGCAGCAGAGAAGAGAGTTGCTGAAAATGATGAAGATCCTGCCGGAAACCGTGCAGATCGGCGATAACCAGCGTCGGTTTCCATTGCAGGATGTGCTCTCTGGCGAGGATGAGGTTATTCAGCCCGGTCACGACGAAATGGCCAGGGAATAAACCGGAATGATTGAGCCACGCTTCAAACCCTGCGCGGGTGAAGTGACACCGGTCAATCAAAAGAATTTTGAACATATTGTATTCGCAGTCGGCTAGTGGTTTGGCTTCCTGCCATCAGAAAGCACACCATCATAGGGAAGTCGGATGAGTGGTAAATGCCGGAACTACGCGGCATACTGAGGCTATTTCTTGCCTTAACCCGTTCAGCACAAAAGTATTGAAAAAAAATCGCACGCTAACCAAAATATGCGGCGTAATCTCTGCCTTACGGGACGACCCGTAAGCGCTTTACTCACCGGGGACGGCCCCAACTTACCTTTAAGTTAAGGAGCCTGATATGTCCTGGATTATTCTTGTTATTGCCGGTCTGCTCGAAGTGGTATGGGCGATAGGCCTGAAGTACACCCACGGTTTTACCCGCCTGACACCCAGCGTGATTACTCTTACTGCAATGATTGTGAGCATTGTCCTGCTGTCGTGGGCTATGCGCTCCCTGCCAGTGGGGACGGCTTATGCCGTCTGGACGGGAATTGGTGCCGTAGGCGCAGCCATCACCGGCATTCTGCTGCTGGGGGAGTCAGCGAGTCTGGCGCGCATCGCCAGCCTCGCCCTGATTGTGGCGGGTATTATTGGGCTGAAGCTCAGCGCACATTAATGCGGCTGTTCAACCCAGATAAGTTTTGAGACATCAAAACCTTGCCGGGTCGCGACGTCCAGCATCTGCTGTTTCATTTCTGGTGAAAGGGTCGGGGTGCGGGAGAGTATCCACAGATAATCGCGATCCGGCCCGCAAACCAGCGCATGGCGGTATTCTCTGTCGAGCGCTATCACGTTATATCCGCCGTAGAACGGGCCAAAGAATGAGACTTTCAGCGCGGCCCGGTGCGGGTCGCCGGTAAAGTACGCCTGACCAATTGACTGCTGCCATATCCCCCGTTCCGGGTTGTAACCACGGTTGATGACCTGAATACCGCCATCATCCATTGGGCTGTAATTGGCTGTGACTTTCTCTAAGCCCCGTTCGAACCGATGATCAAAACGGGCGATTTCATACCATGTGCCGAGGAACCGTTGCGCGTCGAAATTACTGACGACGGTGACACCGGGAGGCGGAGTAGGGGAACTGCAGGCAACCACTAAAAACGCGGCTGTCACTGCGGCGATAACAGGCAGAATGCGCATAGTTGTTTCCTTACTGTTTTTTGTTAAGTGTAGATTACAGCAAGGAAAATGTAGGGGGTTTTGCCGGGTAAGCATAGCGCCACCCGGCAATGTTTTACTGCAGAGAACTTAAGATACGGTAAGCCGCTTCAACGCGCGCCGGATTTGGGTAGCTCTTATTCGCCAGCATCACGATGCCGAGCTGCTTTTCCGGAATAAAGGCCACATAGCTGCCGAACCCGCCCGTCGACCCCGTTTTATGTACCCAGGAGGCTTTCACAGCAGGTGCTGCCGGGTGAATTTCCACGGCAGGCAGTGGAGCCAGTGCCACGTTATTGTCGCTGCCATTAACAACGGTTTTGGCATCTACCGGCCAGTTGAGCATCTCCCAGCCGAGTCCCTGATACATTGCACCGACTCGCCAGTAGCGCGACTGTGCAAGAGCGATCCCTTGTTTCAGGGAAGTATCTGATACGGCATCAGATGACATATTGGCCATCACCCAGCGCGCCATATCTTTAATGCTGGTTTTAACGCCATAAGCTTCGGCGTCCAGCATTCCCGGCGAAACGTGAACCGCTTTACCGTCACGATATCCCCACGCGTAGTGCTGTTCTTCTGCTTCTGGAACATGAATCCAGGTATGCGTGAGCTTCAGGGGTTTAAAGACCCGCTCAGTCATCGCCTGTTCAAAGTTCATGCCGGAAGGTTTAACCGCCAGTGCGCCAAACAGACCGATGCTGGCGTTCGCATAAAGGCGGGTTGTGCCCGGTTTCCACTGTGGCTGCCAGGACTGGTAAAAGCGCAGCAGCGACGCATTGTCAGTAACCTCATCCGGTACCTGCAACGGCAGGCCACCGGCGGTATAGGTCGCCAGATCCAGCAGGCGAATGTCCTGCCACTGCTTGCCCGTCAGTTCAGGCCAGTATTTTGTTACCGGATCGGTCAGCGAAATCTCACCGCGGGCAATCGCATCACCACCCAGCACGCCAGTGAAGGTTTTGCTGACTGAACCTAATTCGAATAAGGTCTGTGCTGTGACGGGCTTGTTTGCCGCGACATCGGCTTTACCAAAGGTGAAATAGTAAGGTTTACCCTGATAAATCACCGCGACGGCCATCCCTGGAATGGCCTGCGCTTTCATCAGGGGGGTAACGGTTTGTTCAACGGTGTCAGCAAGCTGTTTTTCTGACAGGGTTGCCGCCAGGGCGGAACACGAGAGGCCGAGCAGAAGCGCACAGCAAAGGGTTTTTTTCATCATCAGATATCTTCCGTAATAGCGAGTCAATGGGGATGTCCTGGCCGTCAGACAAGCGTAGTCTGTTGGATTTGACTGTGTCTGACAAACGGTTAAATTTAGCATTAGCTGTTAATTTTTCTAACGGAAAGACCGATGACACGTAGCTATCTCCCTCTCAATTCGCTTCGGGCCTTCGAGGCCGCCGCAAGACATCTCAGTTTTACTAATGCTGCAATCGAGCTGAATGTGACCCATTCTGCTATCAGCCAGCACGTTAAGACGCTGGAGCACCACCTTAACTGCCAGCTGTTTGTTCGCGTTTCGCGTGGGCTGATGCTGACCACGGAAGGGGAGAATTTGCTGCCGGTACTGAACGATTCGTTCGATCGTATTGCCGGTATGCTGGATCGTTTTGCCAGCCACCGGGCTCAGGAGAAGCTGAAAATTGGCGTTGTGGGGACTTTTGCCACGGGGGTTTTATTCTCGCAGCTTGATGATTTTCGCCGCTGTTATCCGCATATCGACCTGCAGCTTTCCACTCATAACAACCGTGTCGACCCGGCAGCCGAAGGGCTTGATTACACAATCCGTTACGGCGGAGGGGCGTGGCACGGCACGGAGGCTACGTTTCTTTGCCATGCGCCGCTGGCTCCGCTTTGTTCACCTGACATTGCCGTGGGGCTACACACCCCGGCCGACATCCTGAAATTTACTCTGTTGCGCTCCTATCGGCGTGACGAGTGGTCAGCGTGGATGCAGGCTGCGGGAGAACATCCACCGTCACCAACGCATCGGGTGATGGTATTTGATTCGTCTGTCACCATGCTGGAAGCGGCACAGACAGGTGTGGGGGTAGCCATCGCACCTGTCAGTATGTTTACCCATCTGTTGAATAGCGAGCGCATTGTACAGCCGTTTGCGACGCAGATTGATCTGGGCAGTTACTGGCTGACAAGGCTGCAGTCACGGGCAGAAACGCCTGCAATGCGCGAGTTTACACAGTGGCTGGTGGGGAAAATGCAGAAATGACAGGCCCGCCGGAGGGCGGGCCTGGTGAATCAGATGGTGATCACAGCAATCAGCGTTACCACGGTCAGGATAGTTGCCAGACCGTAGAACACCCATTTACCGCTTGGCACATGGATTTTCAGGTCATGCATCGCGTGGTGAATGCGGTGCAGGCCACACCACAGCGGCAGGACGATCATCAGGAAGATGAACACACGGCCAATAAAGCTGCCCGCAAACGCCAGCACGCGCTCATAGCTCAGCGCATCTCCCGGGAACAGCCCCAGCGGCAGCATAATGCCGACCAGCAGGATGATTACCGGTGCAATGATGGCACTCCACATGCCGCCTGCGCCAAACAGACCCCAGAAGACTGGCTCATCAGAACGTTTTGGATTTGGATTGATCACAGTAGTCTCCTTACCAGAACAGTGCGACAAACAGAATGACCACGGTGGCAATGGCCGTCACTGCCCAAAGCCCTTTAATGACCGGCTCTGGTCCCATTTTCTCGCCTTTAACGATGATGTTCGCCGCTTTGGGTGCCAGTTCAAACCAGGTTTTGGTATGAAGCAGCGCCGCCGCGAGGACGATCAGGTTCAGGATCACAATGACAGGGTTTTGCAGGAACCCGACAAAACTGGCCCAGGTTTCAGGGCCATGTTTGAGGGCAAACACACCGTACATCAGCTCAAGGCTGAACCAGACCGCGGGCACTGCAGTGCCCTCACGCAGCATATAGAAGCGATAAAACGGCAGTTTCTTCCACCAGGTGGACGGCATTGGCCGCACATAGGCTTTGCGTTTAGTCGTCATCATGCACTCCTTAGCGTGGTTTCAGGGTTGCGATAAGAAAGTCTTTCGAGCTTTCCACTTTACCCTGCTGAATAGCGGCGGCCGGGTCGACGTGCTTCGGACATACTTCGGAGCAGAAACCCACAAAGGTGCAGCTCCAGACGCCGTTCTGGCTGTTAAGCTGCGCCATACGTTCTTTTTTACCGTGGTCGCGGCTGTCCTCGTTGTAACGGTGCGCCAGAGTAATAGCGGCCGGGCCGATGAACTCAGGGTTCAGACCAAACTGTGGACAGGCGGCGTAACACAGGCCGCAGTTGATGCAGCCGGAGAACTGATGGTATTTCGCCATCTGTGCAGGCGTCTGGGTATTTGGCCCCTGATCCGGCGTGCGCGGGTTGCCAATGATGTACGGCTTAATGGCTTCCAGGCTTTCGATAAAGTGGGTCATATCGACCACCAGATCGCGCTCGATCGGGAAGTTGCCTAGTGCTTCAACCTTGATGCCCTTGGTGTATTCACGCAGGAAGGTTTTGCAGGCAAGCTTAGGCACTTTGTTGACCATCATGCCGCAGGAGCCGCAGATTGCCATACGGCAGGACCAGCGGTAGCTCAGGTCTGGTGCCAGGTTGTCTTTAATGTAACCGAGCGCATCCAGCAGAGAGGTTTGCTCGTCATAAGGGACTTCATAGAAAGCGCTGTGCGGTGCGGAGTCCACTTCCGGGTTGTAGCGCACCACTTCAACTTTCAGTTTTTGCATCTCAGCCATTCGCCGTCTCCTTCTTCTCGGCTGCTTCTGCTTCTGCACCGTACACGCGTTTAGCCGGTGGCAGCGTGGTGATCTTCACGTCGCTGTAGTCCAGGCGAGTCGTGCCATCCGCGTCGCGCCAGGCGAGGGTGTGTTTCAGGAAATTGACGTCATCACGTTCGGTGCAACCTTCATCCAGACGCTGGTGCGCCCCGCGCGACTCTTTACGTGCCAGGGCAGAGTGCGCCATACATTCCGCTACGTTCAGGCCGTGACCCAGTTCGATGGTATAAAGCAGGTCGGTATTGAACACGCTGGAAGTATCGGTGATGCGCACGCGTTTGAAGCGTTCCTGCAGTTCCGCCAGTTTGTCGACGGTTTTTTGCATCAACTCTGGTGTACGGTAGATACCACAGCCTTCTTCCATCGACATGCCCATCTCGTCGCGGATTTTCGACCAGTTTTCGTTACCTTCCTGATTGACCAGATCTTTCAGACGTTTTTCGACGTCTGCGACCTGGGCATCCAGCGCGGCGCTGTTGGCTTCGCCCACGGTTGCTGCACGCTCCATTGCGCGTTCACCCGCCATGCGGCCAAAGACGACCAGCTCGGCCAGTGAGTTAGACCCCAGACGGTTTGCGCCGTGCAGGCCGACAGAGGAACACTCGCCCACGGCGAACAATCCTTTGATGCGCGTTTCACACTGCTGGTCGGTTTCGATACCGCCCATCGTGTAGTGCGCGGTTGGACGCACCGGAATCGGCTCTTTCACCGGATCGACACCCACGTAAGCTTTCGCCAGTTCGCAGATGAACGGCAGACGCTCCAGCAGTTTCTTCTCGCCCAGGTGGCGCAGGTCAAGATAGACCACATCGCCGCGTGGCGTAGAAATGGTGTTGCCTTTACGCCACTCGTGCCAGAAGGCCTGAGAGACTTTGTCGCGTGGGCCGAGTTCCATGTATTTGTTTTTCGGCTCGCCGAGCGGGGTTTCCGGGCCCATGCCGTAATCCTGCAGGTAGCGGTAGCCATTTTTGTTGACCAGAATACCGCCTTCACCGCGGCAGCCTTCCGTCATCAGAATGCCAGAGCCCGGCAGGCCGGTTGGGTGGTACTGCACGAATTCCATATCGCGCAGCGGCACGCCGTGGCTCAGCGCCATGCCCATGCCGTCACCGGTGACGATACCGCCGTTGGTGTTATAGCGGTAAACACGACCCGCGCCACCCGTTGCCATCACCACCGCATTGGCGCGGATCTGGACAAGGGTGCCTTCCATCATGTTCATCGCGACCAGACCACGCGCCTGGCCGTCATCAACCAGAATGTCGAGAACGAAATGTTCGTCAAAGCGTTGGATCTGGGGGAACTGAAGGGATGTCTGGAACAGGGTGTGCAGCATGTGGAAGCCGGTCTTATCGGCGGCAAACCAGGTGCGTTCAATTTTCATCCCGCCAAAACGGCGAACGTTGACGCTGCCGTCCGGGCGGCGACTCCACGGGCATCCCCACTGTTCAAGCTGGGTCATTTCCGTTGGACAATGATGCACGAAGTAGTCAACGACATCCTGTTCGCAAAGCCAGTCGCCCCCTGCAACCGTGTCGTGGAAATGGTATTCGAAGCTGTCATGATCCTGCGCAACGGCGGCGGATCCTCCCTCTGCGGCAACCGTGTGGCTGCGCATCGGGTAGACTTTTGAAATCAGTGCGATTTTAGCGTTCGGATTAGCTTGTGCTGCAGCAATCGCAGCACGTAATCCAGCACCGCCAGCGCCTATTACGGCAAGATCGGCTTGAAAAGTTTGCACGACATTCCTCCAGATTTTTGTTATTTCGCAATGCGATGAACTAAAGGTAGTTCAACTGTCCGAAGAGACGATTGCGAAAGCGTTTCCACTGCTCCTTTATGGGTAAAACAGTATAACCGTGTGGATGTGAGGGAAATTTGACGTGTTCGATTTTTTTGCTGTTCTGTGCGGTGATTTATCATTGCGATTGATGGAATGGGTCACATAATTTTTCCCCTAAATGAAATCGCACCTTTAGCTGTGCAAAATTTGTCTCTGTCCCCGCTAACGAGTAGACTTCGTGCCCTTGTCTGAAATCGGAGAAAAACTCATGAGCGAAACGGCCACCTGGCAGCCGAGCGCATCCATCCCTAACCTGTTAAAACGCGCTGCAATTATGGCGGAGATCCGTCGTTTCTTTGCCGATCGCGGAGTCCTGGAGGTGGAAACGCCGTGCATGAGTCAGGCAACGGTAACGGATATTCATCTGGTCCCGTTTGAAACCCGTTTTGTTGGTCCTGGTCACTCCCAGGGGATGAATCTGTATCTGATGACCAGCCCGGAATACCACATGAAGCGCCTGCTGGCAGCGGGTTGTGGCCCGGTGTATCAGCTGTGCCGCAGCTTCCGTAATGAAGAGATGGGGCGTCACCATAATCCGGAATTCACCATGCTGGAGTGGTACCGTCCGCATTACGATATGTACCGCCTGATGAACGAGGTGGACGACCTGCTGCAGCAGGTACTGGATTGCTCAGAAGCGGAAACGCTTTCATATCAGCAGGCGTTCCAGCGTTATCTTGAAATCGATCCGCTATCTGCGGACAAAACCCAGCTGCGCGAAGTGGCGGCAAAACTGGATCTGAGCAACGTGGCGGATACGGAAGAAGACCGCGATACGCTGCTGCAGTTACTGTTCACTTTTGGCGTTGAACCGCAGATTGGCAAAGACAGGCCGGCTTTTGTTTATCACTTCCCGGCAAGCCAGGCCTCGCTGGCGCAGATTAGCACGGAAGATCACCGCGTGGCGGAGCGTTTTGAGGTCTATTACAAAGGCATTGAGCTGGCGAACGGTTTCCATGAGCTGACCGACGCGCGCGAACAACAGCAGCGCTTTGAGCAGGATAACCGCAAGCGTGGCGCGCGGGGGTTACCGCAGCAGCCGATCGACACTAACCTGCTTGACGCCTTACAGGCTGGTCTGCCGGATTGCTCCGGCGTGGCGCTGGGCGTTGACCGTCTGGTGATGCTGGCGCTGGGTGCGGAACAGCTGGGCGATGTGATTGCGTTTACGGTTGACCGCGCTTAACGAAATGCCGGGTGGCGCTGTCGCTTACCCGGCCTATATCCCCCTCTGGCAATAATCCTTTCCATTTCCGCACGACAACATGAAAAACTGCCACTTTCTCTATACACAGGTTAATTTCTTAATTTGCCCGGCATAGCCACAATATTTGTCTGGTCATCTGTTACCATCCGCGGAGCTTAATACTTCTTCGGATGGTTCTATGTCTCACTCACTCAAAAAAATGACCCTCACCGGGCTCATCCTGATGATTTTTACGTCGGTCTTTGGCTTTGCCAACAGCCCGTCGGCTTTCTACCTGATGGGTTACAGCGCGACGCCGTTCTATATCGTCTCGGCGCTGTTCTTCTTTATTCCGTTTGCGCTGATGATGGCGGAAATGGGCTCGGCCTACCGGAAAGAAGAGGGTGGGATCTATTCGTGGATGAATAACAGCGTCGGCCCGCGCTATGCATTTATCGGCACGTTTATGTGGTTCTCCTCTTACGTTGTCTGGATGGTCAGCACGGCAGCGAAAGTCTGGGTACCCTTTTCCACATTTTTGTTCGGGGCAGATAAAACGCAGGTCTGGTCTCTGGCAGGTCTGAGCTCAACACAGGTGGTGGGTATTCTGGCAGTCTGCTGGATGGTCGTCGTTACGCTGGTGGCCTCGAAAGGGATCAACAAAATTGCCCGCATCACTGCCGTGGGCGGTATTGCTGTAATGTGTCTGAACCTGGTGCTGCTGCTGGTCAGTATCGCGATTCTCTGTCTGAACGGTGGGCACTTTGCACAGGAGGTGAATTTTGTGTCGTCACCGAATCCGGGCTATCAGTCCGGCCTTGCCATGCTCTCTTTCGTGGTGTTTGCCATCTTTGCCTACGGTGGTATTGAGGCGGTGGGCGGCCTGGTCGACAAAACCGAAAACCCGGAAAAGAACTTTGCCAAAGGGATCATCTTCGCGGCGATTGTTATCTCCATCGGCTACTCGCTGGCGATTTTCCTGTGGGGCGTCAGCACCAACTGGCAGCAGGTGTTGAGTAACAACACCACTAATCTGGGTAACATCACCTATGTGCTGATGAAGAGTCTTGGCATGACGCTGGGGCAGGCCATGCACCTGACGCCGGACGCAGCGACAATGATGGGAGTCTGGTTTGCGCGCATTACCGGGCTGTCGATGTTCCTCGCCTATACGGGGGCCTTCTTCACGCTGATTTACTCTCCGCTGAAAGCCATTATTCAGGGCACGCCAAAAGCGCTGTGGCCCGCGCGTATGACACAGCTCAACACCACCGGGATGCCAGCCAACGCGATGTGGATGCAGTGCCTGCTGGTATGTGTGTTTATTCTGCTGGTGTCATTTGGCGGGGATACCGCCTCGGCGTTTTATAACAAGCTGACTCTGATGGCGAATGTGTCAATGACGCTGCCTTATCTTTTCCTGACGCTGGCGTTCCCGTTCTTTAAAGCAAAGCAGGATCTGGAACGTCCGTTTGTGATTTTCAAAACCCGCGCGGCTACGCTGCTGGCTACCACGGTGGTGGTGCTGGTGGTGGCGTTCGCTAACATTTTTACGGTTATTCAGCCAGTGATTGAGGCGAATGACTGGAACAGCGCGCTGTGGATGGTAGGTGGCCCAATCTTCTTCTCTCTGCTGGCGATGGGGATTTATGAGAATTACCGTCGCCGCTCAACGGTCTATATCGCGGAAACGGTGTAGTGGTTTAAAACCCCCTCCCGAACGGGAGGGGGAGATGGTTACAAACTTCCCGCCGGGCGGCTACGTGCCGCTGATGTTAACGTTCTTCCCGTCTTACGCCCGTCCAGTGTTTCCAGACGCATCTGGAACGGTGGGAATGGCATATCAATACCGTGTTCACGGAAGCCTGCCAGAATCAGCTGGTGGATCTCATGACGTAGCGGCATGCGGTGTCCCATTTCGGCGGCGTAGATACGCAGTTCGAAGATCTGGATCCCCTGCTGTAAATCCACCAGGAATACTTCCGGGGCCGGGTTGTCGATCACCAACGAGCAGCGTTCTGCTGCGGTGTAGAGGATCTGCGTTACCTCTTCGCTGTTGGCATCCGACGGGGCCGGTACGGTCAACACCACACGGGTAACGGAGTCGGACAACGACCAGTTAATAAACTGCTCAGTGATAAACGCCTTGTTCGGCACGATGATCTCTTTACGATCCCAGTCGCTGATCGTCGTGGCTCGGGTGTTGATCTTCGTGATGCTGCCGGTCAGGTCGCGGATCGTCACCGTATCGCCAATGCGAATCGGTTTTTCGAACAGGATAATCAGGCCGGAAATAAAGTTGGCGAAAATCTCCTGTAAACCAAAACCTAACCCCACACCGAGCGCGGCGACCAGCCACTGCAGCTTCGACCACTCAATACCAATCATCGAGAAGCCAACCAGCCCACCAAACAGCATGATTAAATATTTGGTGATGGTGGTAATGGCATAACCCGTGCCGGGGGTTAAATCCAGGTGTTGCAGCAGTGCCAGCTCCAGCAGAGCAGGGAAGTTACGCACCAACTGGGTCGTAATGATCAGCACCAGAATGGCAACCAAAACCGCACCCAGCGTAATGGGCTCCAGACTTTCTACCCCCCTCACCGTGGATGTTACGTCCCACAGAGAGATGTTCTCCAGGAAGCCAAATGCAGAGTGGATCTCTGACCACAGGACGATCACCGAGAGCAGGGCAATCAGCATCAGGATGGAGCGTACCAGCCGCAGGGACTGGGTACTGATGGCGTCCAGATCCAGTTCGACATCGTCCGTTTCTGACGTTCCTTCGGTACTGTTGGTGTGGTGGGAGTCTTCTTCTCCCCGTGCGCGCTGGGCCAGAATTTCAGCCCGGCGATGCCTGGCGCGGTCAAACGCCAGACGGCGTCGCTGGATCAGCATCCAGCGGCGGATGATGTGGTAGACCACCAGAAGCAGGAACCAGATCGCGACGGAGGTTTCCAGACGCGCCAGCAGCGCCTGTGCAGTGGCGAGGTAACCGACCACTGCCGCCAGAATCGCCGCCAGAGGGGCACTAAGCAGCAGGTTCCACAGCAAACGGTTGAACATGTTTTCACCGCTACCCGTTTTATCGAGGTAAAGCGGTATACCGGCACGCTTCAGGCTAAGCGTCACTATTGCCAGCGCGCCGCAGATCAACATAAAGCACAGGCGACCCAGGGAACCAGAAAATTCACGGTCGTTGAGATTATCGAACATGATCAACGCCATAATCAGCGGCACGATAAGCCCGATGCTCATCAGGTAGTAGCGCATGGCGCGCGCAACGCGATTACGCGGCCAGCCAAAGTGGGCAATGAACAGACCATTTGGCCGCGCGAACGTGGCGCAAATCATCACCACCCACAGCAGGGGAACGGTGGCAGTGACGCCATCGCCAATCGCCACCGCGAGCGGGTAGGGCCAGGCTTCCCGCAGGCCGTATCCCAGCGTCATCCAGAGCACTGGCAGCGGTGAGGCGACGAGGATCGACCAGAAGACGGTGCGTAGCGTCAGCCAGAAGTGATCCTGGGTGACTTTCCCCACCCGGGCGCTGGAGCGCTCAAGGAAACGGGTAAAATGCCGGCGTGAGTAAATGCTGAAGCCCACCAGAATCAACGCCCCCAGCAGCGGGAAGATAGTCTCTTTGCTGGTAATCATCATCACGCTGGCCTGGCCTAACTGGCTGAAGGTATCCAGCGAAATCAGGCGGCGCAGGTCTTGTACGATCTCAATCGGCCACGCGAAGGTCATCGGGCGCACGTCGGATGTCCAGAAGAGATAGCGGTGCGTCGCTTCGCTGACCTCTTTCAGCGCATCTTCCAGCTGGCTGTTGGAGACTTTCAGCTTGGTTAGCTCAAGGATCAGCGTATCGCCACCCTGTAGCAAGGAGTTCAACAGCTCACGCTGGGTTCGCAACTGGGCTTCCAGAATGCGGTTTTGCTCGCTGGTGAGCGGTTGCCCGTCCGCCTGACGGATCTGACGGATTTGTGGCTGTTTGTTGAGGAGGTCTTCAAAGTGCAGGCGCTGAACGCGCAGCTGCGCCATCTCAGTATCCAGCTGCTGTGGTTTCGGCATTTCCGGCAGGCGGGCAACCTGTGCACGTAACGCTTCGCCCAGAAGGTTTGATGAACCCAGCCACTGGGACTGTTCGCGCAGAGTGTTCAGTGCCTGGCGAACCTGTAGCGTTTGGTTGGTGGCCTGGCGCTGTTGCGACGCCACCAAATCCATACGCTGTGCCTGCTGGTTCAGCGCGGCAGACAGTTCACGGTTGACCTTAAACTGGTCGACTATCCCGGTGGGCAGGTTAGCGCTGTTTTCCGCCAGCAGTTCGGTGCTTTCCAGTGCGCGCTCGGCTTCACGCTGGCGCTGGCTGTTTAACTGGTTGCGAAGAGCCTGGAGGTAAGCATCAAGTTGCTGGCTCTGCTTTTGCGCCAGCTCAGACCGCATCCGCGATAGCTCCTGGCGGTTGTTGGCGGAGAGCTGAGCAAGTTCCAGTTCATCAACCAGCGCTTTGAGCCTGGCAGATTCGGCCTGCAGCCCAAGATTTTGTGCCTGGATTTGCGGCGTATTGCCGGATTGCGTACCGACGCGGCGTTCGACATCGTTTAGCTGACGACGGGCATCGGTTTGTTGTTGCGGAAGCTGGCTGAGCGAGTCGGCAATTTCACGCGCGCGCTCTTGTTCCTGCTGGGCTATACGACTCGTGTCCAGAAGCTGGCTGCTGACCTGCAGGATCTCCTGGTTCAGCGCGTCGGAAGTCATACCTTCCGGCACATCGCGCGGTTCATCACGCAGGTTATTAAGCTGAGAGCGTAACGTCTGGGAGAGTTTGGGGAAGTTATCGATAACCTGCTGATATTGCCGCGCACGCTCAAGGGAGCCTTTTCGCTCCTCAAGTGCGTTCAGTGCGGCCTGGAGCGACTCGACGGTGTCTGGCTGAGCGGGTTTTGCCGCTTTTGCCTGCTCCAGCTCCTGGGTGATTTGTTTGGCGTCGGGGGCCGTCGCTGCGTACGCCCCCATGCTGAGGCACCAGGCCATCAGTAGTACGATAATCGGGCGCACGTCAGCAATCCTTCTGTTGTTAGCCTTCGTCTTTTTTGTCGTCAACCTGCGGGCTGACGTCGTGTTCGGCGTTCATCTCTTCCTGTACCAGCGGTGCTGGCTCAGCATCTGGCGTCACGAACGTTTCGGTAGACATCGCCAGCGGCTGACCCAGTTTAGTGACTGACAGGCTTTCCAGCTGTTCAACCAGGTTCACTTTACCCGGTGCAAACAGGTTGATTACGGTAGAGCCCAGTTTGAAGCGACCCATCTCCTGGCCTTTCAGCAGAGCCACAGAGCCTTCTGCTTCACCTGCAGGCCATGTCCAGCGCTTGATCACACCTTCACGAGGTGGGGTGATGGTGCCCGCCCAGACGGTTTCAATGCTGCCTACGATGGTCGCACCTACCAGGATCTGCGCCATTGGACCAAATTCCGTATCAAACAGGCAAATGACGCGCTCGTTACGGGCGAACAGGTTCGGTACGTTTTGCGCGGTCAGGTGGTTCACAGAGAACAGGTCGCCCGGCACGTAGATCATTTCGCGCAGAATACCGTTACACGGCATGTGGACGCGGTGGTAATCACGTGGTGACAGATAGGTGGTCGCGAACGAACCGTTGCGGAACAGGTCTGCCATCAGGTAATTACCTGCCAGCAGTGCTTCCAGGCTGTAGTTGTGACCTTTCGCCTGCAGAATTTTGTCGTCTTCGATTGTCCCCAACTGGCTGATGACGCCGTCAGCTGGCATGACCAGCACGTTGGGATCGGTATCCACCGGGCGCACTTCTTCGCGCAGCGGGCGTACAAAGAATTCGTTAAAGGTGCGATAGCTGGCTGTATCCGGCTTTTGCGCCTCTTTCATGTCGACCTTGTAGTATTTTACGAACAGGTCGATGACCAGTTTGGTCAGCCAGCCTGCTCGTTTGCTTGCGCCCCAGCCCGCCAGGCGAGTGAGCCACAGTTTCGGCAGAATGTATTGAAGCGAAAGTTTAAATGAGTTTAACAAGGTAGCCTCCAGGCCATTGTTTTGTCGTTCCTGATCCGGCTGTGAGCAGCCGGAACCTGAAAAAAGGGGGACGATTTTAGCGATGCTTAGCTTAGTTGTCAGTCATCAGTTTCAGAAAAGCTTTTACGTGTTTTTACCTGCGCCATGCTCTCAAGAATACGGTGATAGTTTTCGAAACGGGTTTCCGCAATGTCACCGTTCTCAACCGCTGCACGGATAGCACAGCCAGGATCATTATCATGTTTACAGTCGCGGTATTTGCAAGCGCCTAAATAATCATGGAATTCGACAAATCCGTTGAAGATTTGTTCCGGCTCCAGGTGCCACAAGCCGAATTCACGCACGCCTGGGGAGTCAATTACATCGCCGCCGTGCGGGAAATGATACAGACGTGAAGCGGTGGTGGTGTGCTGACCAAGACCAGAGACATCGGACACATCGTTGGTGAGGATCTCTTGCTGGAGGCCGAGAAGGTTGTTCAGCAGGCTGGATTTACCGACACCGGATTGACCCGCAAAGATGCTGATACGATCGGTAAGCGCCTCTTCCAGTGGTTTCAGACCATCTTTGGTGTAGCTGGAGACCATCAGCACGCGATACCCAATCTTGCGGTAGATATCCATCTGCTCATTCACGAAGTCCATGCCTTCGTCATCCAGCAGATCGATTTTGTTGAGCACGATGATAGGTTCAACCTGTAGCGTTTCACAGGCGACGAGATAGCGGTCGATAATATTGAGCGAAAGCTCGGGTAAAATCGCCGAAACGATGACTATCTGGTCAATGTTGGCCGCAATAGGTTTGACCCCGTCGTAGAAATCAGGGCGAGTCAGCACCGACGTGCGTTCATGCACGGCTTCAACGATACCTTTTACCGTGACCCCAACCGCGGCCTCTTTACCCGGACGCCAGACTACACGGTCACCGGTGACCAGCGAGCGAATTGTGCGGCGGATGTTGCAGCGGTGAACGCCACCATCGGCGGATTCCACGTCGGCATGCATACCGAAACGGCTGATAACGACGCCTTCAGTGGGTTCGCCAAACAGGTTGTCGTCGTAATCCGGCTTCTCCGAAGTGGTTTTAAGACGGCGCTGGTGGTTGGCGTTGACGCGGCGCTGCTGCCCTTTGGAGAGTTTATTTTTACTCAATCGCGCTGGCTCCTGGTCGCCCGTGATGGGCAAAACCTCTATGATACACTCTAATTAATACTAGTTAACCTGCTACCGCTGGTTATACGAGAAGGGTGGAAAATAACATGAGCGCAGATGAAAACAACCTGATTTGGATTGATCTTGAAATGACCGGGCTGGATCCCGAGCGCGATCGCATCATTGAGATTGCCACGCTGGTCACTGATGCAAACCTCAATATTCTGGCGGAAGGGCCAACCATTGCAGTTCATCAGTCTGATGAGCAACTTGCGCTGATGGACGACTGGAACGTGCGTACCCATACCGGCAGCGGTCTGGTGGATCGTGTGAAGGCCAGCACGCAGGGCGATCGTGATGCCGAGCTTGCGACCATTGAGTTTCTGAAACAGTGGGTTCCGGCAGGTAAATCACCTATTTGCGGTAACAGCATTGGGCAAGATCGCCGCTTCCTGTTTAAGTACATGCCAGAACTGGAAGCCTACTTCCATTATCGTTATCTGGATGTCAGCACCCTGAAAGAGCTGGCTCGTCGCTGGAAACCCGAAATTCTGGACGGCTTTAAAAAACAGGGCACCCATCAGGCGATGGATGATATCCGTGAGTCCGTCGCGGAACTGGCTTACTACCGCGAGAATTTTATTAAGCTGTGATTTTTGAGGCCCGGTACCCTTGCGCTGCCGGGTTTTTGTCGCTAAATTGTGCAGCTTGCCGATTAATTAATCACTTGAACAAGATTTTGAAAAAATCGCTTTCAGGGGGGTTGCAGCTAAAAGGATTTCTCGTATAATGCGCCTCCCGTAACGACAGAGAATTACACGTTACGACAGCAACAAAAGCAGTGCAGATTTGCGGGAATAGCTCAGTTGGTAGAGCACGACCTTGCCAAGGTCGGGGTCGCGAGTTCGAGTCTCGTTTCCCGCTCCAAAATTTGAAAGTATCGTAAGATACGCACAGCACCAGAACCACCCAAGCGGGAATAGCTCAGTTGGTAGAGCACGACCTTGCCAAGGTCGGGGTCGCGAGTTCGAGTCTCGTTTCCCGCTCCAAAATTTGAAAGTATCGTAAGATACGCACAGCACCAGAACCACCCAAGCGGGAATAGCTCAGTTGGTAGAGCACGACCTTGCCAAGGTCGGGGTCGCGAGTTCGAGTCTCGTTTCCCGCTCCAAATTCTTCTTCGTCTCAAAAATATCCACAGCGAAATGCTTCGTTGGGGACGTTTTCTATTGTATCTGAAATACTCTTGTAAACAGAGTTATCCACAGAACCTGTTGTTTATCTGATAATGGTAAAAACTTCGCAGGGTGAATAGTATCTCTTTAATTTATTGAATTTTATTAAGAAAATTTGATTTCAAAATGTTAGTGAGATCACTTGACCTGTTTGCCAGGCCAGATGGCGCTTGAGTTTTTATTTTTATTCACAGGCTGTGAATATATCAAGCATCCCGTGTAAGCCCTTTTTCAATTACCCGCACCAGACGTTGTTTCTTCGGTAACTGCACCTCGACCACGCAGGCATTTCGCTTCTCGATTTGCTGCGCAATCGCCCATTCTATGTGCTCATCGAGAAGTGGGTGCTCACCTCTACGGTTTTCGAGTGCCTGAATGTTGGCTTCATCCCACGGGGCGTTACCCAGTGCAACGGCGACATTACGCAGCCAGCGCAGATGGCCGATACGGCGAATGGCCGAACCTTCTGTTACTTTCAGGAACCAGGCTTCGGTCCAGGCAAACAGCTCGATAAGTTGAGGGGCGTGCAGCGCTTTACGCGGGCTGAAGTCCTCTTCGTCCGTGAGCTGTGAATAGCGGTTCCACGGGCAGATCAACTGGCAGTCGTCGCAGCCGTAGATGCGGTTGCCGATAAGCGGGCGAAATGCTTCGGGGATCGCCCCTTCCAGTTCGATGGTGAGATAGGAGATGCAGCGGCGGGCGTCAACGGTATAGGGCTCGACAATAGCGCCGGTCGGGCAGATGGTCATGCAGGCTACACAGCGGCCACAGCCTTCCTCTACCGGGCCATCCACCGGCAGCGGTAAATCAATGAGCAGTTCACCGAGAAAGAAGAACGATCCGGCGTCGCGGCTAAGGATAAGTGAGTGCTTACCTGTCCAGCCAAGCCCGGCTTTTTCGGCGATAGGGCGCTCAAGAACAGGCGCAGAGTCGACAAACGGTCTAAAATTCAGCGAAACACAGTGCTGCTGAATAGTTTCCCCGAGTTTTTTTAAGCGGTTACGCAGGAGCTTATGGTAATCACGCCCCAGGGCATACCGGCTGACGTAACCGAGGGAGGGGTTTTTGAGCGTGCGCGCAAATGCCGCGTTAGCCGGCAGGTAGTTCATGCGCACGCTGATGACGCGTAATGTGCCCGGCAAAAGCTCGTGTGGACGCGCACGCATCATGCCATGACGCGCCATCCATTCCATTTCGCCGTGGTATTGTTTGTCCAGCCATGCCTGAAGTTTCGGCTCGCTGGCGGAAAGGTCGGTATCGGTAATACCTACCTTCTGGAAGCCAAGCTCAGCACCCCACTGTTTTATGTTTTGCGCTAACTGATTGAGATCGAGGGGCTGTGACATGACGGACCATACAGTGAAGAAAAACCCTGCAAGTATACCACATTCCATCTGGCATGCGGATGACCTCCGACGCACCGAAAAAGAGGCCGCAGACAGCCTCGGCATTACCCTTTATGAACTGATGCAGCGCGCGGGCGAAGCGGCGTTCAACGTTGCCCGGGAGGCCTACCCGTGCTCCTCACACTGGTTGATTTTATGCGGGCATGGCAATAACGGTGGAGACGGCTATGTCGTGGCGCGTCTGGCCGTTGCGACCGGGCTCCGTGTGACGTTGCTGGCGCTGGAGAGTGATAAGCCGCTTCCTGATGAAGCTCGTATGGCGCGGGAAGCCTGGCTGAATGCCGGTGGTGTGATTCACGCGGCGGATATTGTCTGGCCGGATGAGATCGACGTGATTATTGATGGCCTGCTGGGTACTGGCCTGCGCAGTGCTCCGCGTCAGGATCTTGCGGCGCTGATTGAGCATGCTAATGCGCATACCTCGCCGATCGTGGCACTGGATATTCCTTCGGGTCTGATAGCGCAGACCGGAGCGACCCCGGGTGCGGTGATCTATGCCTCGCACACCATAACGTTTATTGCCCTGAAACCTGGATTACTCACCGGGAAAGCGCGGGATGTGGTGGGTACACTACACCATGATGCGCTGGGGCTGGCGCACTGGCTTGCCGGACAGGTGACGCGCCTTTCGCGCTTTGATGCTTCGCAGCTTGTGCAGTGGCTACCACCGCGCCGTCCGACATCGCATAAAGGCGAACATGGCCGTCTGGTGATTATTGGCGGCGACCACGGCACGGCAGGTGCTATCCGCATGGCGGGTGAAGCGGCTGTACGCAGCGGTGCGGGGTTGGTTCGCGTGCTGACGCGCAAAGAAAATATTGCGCCAATAATCACCGCCCGCCCGGAACTGATGGTGCATGACCTGACGCCACAAATGCTTGAGGAAAGCCTCGAATGGGCGGATGTCGTGGTGATTGGTCCTGGGCTCGGGCAGCAGGCCTGGGGCAAACAAGCCCTGAAAAAAGTTGAGAATTTTCGTAAACCGATGCTGTGGGATGCCGACGCGCTGAACCTTCTGGCAATCAACCCGGATAAGCGTCACAATCGCATTCTGACACCACACCCCGGCGAAGCCGCGCGGCTGCTTAACTGTAGCGTGGCAGAAATTGAAAGCGATCGCTTACTTTCTGCTCAGCGTCTGGTAAAACGTTATGGAGGTGTTGCCGTGTTAAAAGGGGCGGGAACCGTTATCGCCAGCGACGATGCACAAGGCATTATTGATGCCGGAAACGCAGGTATGGCGAGCGGCGGCATGGGCGATGTGCTTTCTGGTATTATCGGCGCATTGCTTGGACAGAAACTTCCCCTTTATGATGCAGCCTGTGCGGGCTGCGTGGCCCACGGCGCAGCGGCTGACAGGCTTGCTGCACGTTATGGAACACGCGGTATGCTGGCCACCGATCTTTTTTGCACGCTGAGGCGTGTTGTTAACCCGGATGTGATTGACGTAGAAAATGACTAATCGAGCGATTCCTTTACCTGATGAACAAGCCACTTTAGATCTCGGCAAGCGCGTGGCGCAGGCCTGTCAGGGGGCAACCGTCATTTATCTGTATGGTGATTTAGGCGCGGGTAAAACAACCTTCAGCCGTGGTTTTCTGCAGGCGTTAGGCCATAACGGAAACGTAAAAAGCCCAACCTACACGCTGGTAGAACCGTACGCGCTTGAAAACCTCATGGTGTATCACTTCGATTTATATCGCCTTGCGGATCCTGAGGAGCTGGAGTTTATGGGGATCCGCGATTATTTTGCCAACGATGCCATTTGCCTGGTGGAGTGGCCGCAACAAGGTGCGGGTGTGTTGCCTGACCCGGATGTCGAAATTCACTTAGATTACCAGGCACAAGGGCGTGAGGCACGCATCAGTGCTGTTTCCTCATCAGGGTGTTCCTTACTGGCGCGTTTAGCCGGTTGAACGTAGGGATAACGGGATGATAAATCGCGTTAAAGGTTGGTTGCTGGCTGCGACGGTACTGCTGTGCGCACAGGCCGGGGCGGCAAGCCTCTCGGATATTCAGGTGTCGAACGGGGATAGCCAGGCCCGGATCACGCTCAGCTTTATGGGCGATCCTGAGTATGATTTTTCACAACCAGACAGCCACAGTGTGGCGCTGGATATCAAACAGACTGGTGTGATCCAGGGATTGCCGCTGCAGTTCAGCGGTAACAACCTGGTGAAAAGTATTCGTTCCGGTACGCCTAAAGACAGTCAGTCGCTCCGACTGGTGGTCGATTTGACCGAAAAGGGCAAAACGAAGGCCGTGAAGCAGCAAAACGGCGCGAATTATATGGTGGTCTTTACCATCAATGCTGACGTACCTCCGCCTCCACCACCGCCACCGGTTGTGGCAAAACGCGTGGAAGAGCCAGTTTATACCCCGCGTCCTTCTGAACCTGCGCGTAACCCGTTTAAATCGGACAATGATCGTATTACCAGTCTCACCAGCAGTAATACGGCAACACCGCGTCCGGCGGCCAGTGCGCGTCGTGCGGTCAGTGGCGATAAAGTCATTATCGCTATTGATGCAGGCCACGGTGGACAGGATCCTGGTGCGATTGGCCCTGGCGGTACGCGAGAGAAAAACGTCACTATCGCTATTGCCCGTAAGCTGCGGATGCTTTTAAACGACGACCCGATGTTTAAAGGTGTGCTGACCCGCGACGGGGATTATTTTATTTCGGTCATGGGACGCTCGGACGTTGCACGTAAGCAGAATGCCAACTTCCTGGTCTCAATCCATGCGGATGCTGCGCCAAACCGCGATGCAACCGGCGCTTCCGTCTGGGTGCTCTCAAACCGTCGGGCCAACAGCGAAATGGCGGGCTGGCTGGAGCAGCATGAAAAGCAATCTGAACTGTTAGGTGGTGCGGGAGATGTGCTGGCAAACAGCCAGTCTGACCCTTACCTCAGCCAGGCAGTACTGGATTTACAGTTCGGTCATTCTCAGCGCGTCGGGTATGATGTGGCCACTAATGTATTGAACCAGTTGCAAAGCATTGGCGTGCTGCACAAGCGTCGTCCTGAACATGCCAGCCTCGGGGTTCTGCGTTCGCCGGATATTCCGTCCATCCTTGTAGAGACGGGCTTTATCAGCAATAACGGTGAAGAACGTTTGTTGGGAAGCGACAGTTACCAGCAGCAAATTGCCGAAGCGATTTATAACGGTCTGCGTAAATATTTTGACGCGCATCCGCTGCAGTCCGCCCCGCAGGGTGGAGCAGGCCAGACGGCCAGTGCCGCGCTACCGGGTGAGATGACCGCGACAAACTAAGGAGAATTCATGCCGATTCAGGTTCTACCGCCGCAGCTTGCGAACCAAATCGCCGCCGGTGAGGTGGTGGAACGTCCTGCATCGGTGGTGAAAGAGCTGGTAGAAAACAGCCTTGATGCGGGCGCAACCCGCATTGATATTGATATCGAACGTGGTGGCGCAAAGCTTATCCGCATACGTGACAACGGCTGTGGCATCAAAAAAGACGAGCTGGCGTTAGCGTTGGCGCGTCATGCCACCAGTAAAATTGCCTCGCTTGACGATCTGGAAGCGATTATTAGCCTCGGTTTTCGCGGTGAGGCGCTGGCCAGTATCAGTTCTGTTTCCCGTTTAACGCTCACCTCCCGCACGGCTGAACAGCAGGAAGCCTGGCAGGCTTATGCTGAAGGGCGTGATATGGACGTGACGGTCAAGCCTGCGGCTCATCCTGTCGGTACCACGCTGGAAGTATTAGACCTGTTCTACAACACTCCCGCCCGGCGCAAGTTTATGCGTACCGAGAAGACCGAATTTGGCCATATTGATGAGATTATCCGCCGTATCGCGCTGGCGCGTTTCGACGTTACCATCAATCTCAGCCATAACGGCAAGGTGATGCGTCAGTACCGCGCGGTGGCGAAAGGCGGGCAGAAGGAGCGCCGCTTAGGCGCTATCTGCGGAACACCGTTCCTGGAAAATGCGCTGGCCATCGAGTGGCAGCATGGCGATTTGGCCCTGCGCGGCTGGGTTGCCGATCCAAACGCAAGCAGCGCCGCATTTGCTGAGATCCAGTATTGCTACGTAAATGGTCGTATGATGCGTGACCGTCTGATTAACCACGCCATTCGTCAGGCGTGTGAAGACAAGCTGGGCGCGGATCAGCAGCCCGCGTTTGTGCTCTATCTGGAGATCGACCCGCATCAGGTTGACGTGAATGTCCACCCTGCCAAGCACGAAGTTCGTTTTCATCAGTCACGTCTGGTGCATGATTTTATCTATCAGGGAGTGCTGAGCGTCTTGCAGCAGCAGGTTGCACCGACGCTGCCGCTGGAAAATGAGGTTCAGGTACCGCGTCCGTTGCCGGAAAACCGGGTAGCGGCGGGGCGTAACCATTTTGCTGAACCTGCTGTTGCACGCGAACCGGCAGCGCCGCGTTTTTCATCGACGGAGAGCGCACCGCGCCCAACCGGAGCGAACTATCCGAACGCCCAGCCCGGCTATCAAAAGCAGCAAGGGGCATTGTACCGTAAATTGCTGGATACTCCGGCTGTGGAGCGTAAGGCACACATTGAGGTGCCGACGTCTTCCCTGGAAGGCCATAGTCAGAGTTTTGGGCGGGTACTGACGATTGTTGCTCCTGACATGGCATTACTTGAACGTGATGGCAGGCTGGTGCTGTTGGCCTTACCGGTAGCGGAGCGTTGGCTAAAACAGGTGCAGCTCACGCCGGGGGAAAATGCGGCCTGCGCACAGCCGTTGTTGATCCCGGTCCGGCTAAAAATATCCCCTGAAGAAACAAAGGTATTACAGCGTGTAGAAGCGCAGCTTGCCCGGATGGGTATTGAAATCGTACTGGAAGCACAGCATGTGACAATTCGTGCAGTGCCTTTACCCTTACGCCAACAAAATTTACAAAACTTGATTCCTGAACTGATAGGCTACCTGGCGCAGCAAACTACGTTTGATGCGGCCAATACCGCGCAGTGGATCGCCCGCCATCTGGCAAGCGAACACGCACCGTGGAGCATGGCGCAGGCGATTACCGTGCTGGCGGAGGTTGAACGCCTTTGCCCGCATCTGGTGAAAATGCCGCCGGGTGGATTATTACAACCTGTTGATTTACAAACGGCGATGACCGCCCTGAAACATGATTGACGTAAGCAAGGCGAGCCTGCCTAAGGCGATTTTTTTAATGGGGCCAACGGCCTCCGGCAAAACGGCGTTAGCCATTGAGTTACGTAAAGTTTTGCCTGTAGAGTTGATTAGTGTTGATTCCGCCCTCATCTATCGGGGAATGGACATCGGCACGGCGAAGCCAGACGCAGAAGAACTGCGCGCGGCACCGCATCGTTTGCTGGATATTCTTGACCCGGCTCAGGCTTACTCCGCAGCGGACTTCCGCCGCGATGCCTTAGCCGAAATGGCCGAGATAACGGCGGCGGGACGTATACCGCTGTTGGTTGGCGGAACCATGCTCTATTTCAAGGCGTTGCTGGAAGGGTTATCACCACTGCCATCTGCGGATCCGGAAGTCAGAGCAAAAATTGAGCAGCAGGCAGCAGAGCAGGGATGGGACGTTTTGCATCAGCAACTGGCGAAGATTGATCCCGTTGCCGCAGCACGTATTCATCCAAATGATCCGCAAAGGCTTTCCCGGGCACTGGAAGTTTTTTTCATTTCGGGTAAAACTTTAACGGAACTGACGCAAACGTCAGGAGACGCTCTGCCGTATCAGGTGCATCAGTTCGCCATCGCCCCGGCGAGCCGTGAACTGCTCCATCAACGAATTGAGCAGCGTTTTCATCAGATGTTAGCTTCAGATTTTGAAGCAGAAGTGCGGGCGCTTTTTGCCCGTGGAGATTTGCATACGGATATGCCTTCCATTCGTTGTGTGGGATACCGCCAGATGTGGTCGTATCTTGAAGGTGAGATTTCATACGATGAAATGGTTTATCGAGGTGTTTGCGCCACAAGACAGTTAGCGAAGCGCCAGATTACCTGGTTACGCGGTTGGGACGGTGTTCACTGGTTAGACAGTGAAAAACCGCAACAGGCGCTAAACGAAGTGATTGAGGTTGTTGGTGATATCGCTCACTGAATGTGTACAATTGAATCGTATCGTGCGCAATTTTTCAGAATCGCAAGGTTCTAAGTACAAAACAAGCATATAAGGAAAAGATAGAATGGCTAAGGGGCAATCTTTACAAGACCCATTCCTGAACGCATTGCGTCGGGAACGTGTTCCAGTTTCTATTTATTTGGTGAATGGTATTAAGCTGCAAGGTCAGATTGAATCTTTCGATCAGTTCGTGATCCTGTTGAAAAACACGGTCAGCCAGATGGTTTACAAGCACGCTATTTCTACCGTTGTTCCGTCTCGTCCGGTATCTCATCACAGCAATAACGCTGGCGGCGGCACGGGTAGTAACTACCATCATGGCAGCAGCGCGCAGGGTTCTTCAACTCCAGCGCAGGACAGCGAAGAGAACGAATAAGGTCTCTGGCTGTTATCCACACGGGGAGCCAGGGATCCTGCGTTCCCCGCTGATCATTTTTGAGGGGTTTACGCTTGTTTGACCGTTATGATGCCGGTGAGCAGGCGGTGCTGGTACACATCTATTTTTCGCAAGACAAAGATATGGAAGACCTCCAGGAGTTTGAATCTCTGGTCTCTTCCGCCGGTGTCGAAGCAATGCAGGTGATTACCGGTAGCCGTAAAGCGCCGCACCCAAAGTATTTTGTTGGTGAAGGTAAAGCAGTTGAAATTGCGGATGCCGTAAAAGCAACCGGTGCGTCAGTCGTGTTGTTTGATCATGCGCTGTCTCCGGCTCAGGAGCGTAACCTTGAAGCGCTTTGCGAATGCCGTGTCATCGATCGCACAGGATTGATTTTAGATATTTTTGCTCAGCGCGCGCGTACCCACGAAGGGAAGCTGCAGGTTGAGCTGGCGCAGTTGCGCCATCTGGCAACGCGGCTTGTGCGTGGCTGGACCCACCTTGAAAGACAAAAGGGCGGGATTGGTTTGCGCGGTCCGGGTGAAACCCAGCTCGAAACCGACCGCCGTTTGCTGCGTGGCCGTATTACCCAGATCCTTTCGCGTCTGGAAAGAGTCGAAAAACAGCGTGAACAAGGGCGTCGGGCGCGAACAAAAGCCGACATCCCGACGGTGTCGCTGGTGGGGTATACCAACGCCGGTAAATCCACCCTGTTTAACCAGATTACTGAGGCCCAGGTGTATGCCGCAGACCAATTGTTTGCGACCCTGGATCCTACGTTGCGTCGTATTGACGTTGCCGACGTCGGTGAAACCGTTCTGGCGGATACCGTAGGGTTTATCCGTCATTTGCCGCATGACCTGGTGGCGGCGTTCAAAGCCACCCTGCAGGAGACGCGACAGGCGACCCTGCTGCTGCACGTGATTGATGCTGCAGACGTGCGCGTGCAGGAGAACATCGACGCGGTAAACGTGGTGCTCGAAGAGATCGACGCTCACGAAATTCCAACGCTGTTGGTGATGAATAAGATCGATATGCTGGACGATTTTGAACCGCGTATCGATAGAGATGAAGAGAACAAACCGATTCGGGTCTGGCTTTCTGCCCAGACCGGTATTGGCGTGCCACTGCTTTTCCAGGCTTTGACAGAACGTCTTTCCGGTGAGGTAGCTCAGCACACGCTGCGATTGCCGCCACAGGAAGGCAGGCTGCGCAGCCGGTTTTATCAGCTTCAGGCGATAGAAAAAGAGTGGATGGAGGATGACGGCAGCGTGGGGATGCAGGTGCGTATGCCGATCGTTGACTGGCGTCGCCTCTGTAAACAAGAACCTGCACTGGTCGACTATATCGTCTGATCGGAAAGGGGATGCCTGAATAATTCGCCCTTGCATAACAAATATGGAGCATATACATGGCGTGGAATCAGCCCGGTAATAACGGACAAGACCGCGACCCGTGGGGAAGCAGCAATAATCAAGGCGGCAACTCTGGGGGAAATGGCAACAAAGGTGGTCGCGAGCAGGGGCCGCCGGATCTGGATGATATCTTCCGCAAGCTCAGCAAAAAGCTGGGTGGTCTTGGCGGAGGTAAAGGTTCTGGCTCGGGTGGAAATTCCACTCAGGGGCCGCGCCCGCAAATGGGTGGCCGCGTGGTGGGCATTGTTGCCGCTGCCGTGGTGATCATCTGGGCTGCCACCGGGTTCTACACCATTAAAGAAGCAGAACGCGGTGTGGTCACCCGTTTCGGTAAGTTCAGCCATCTGGTTGAACCGGGTCTGAACTGGAAACCGACCTTTATCGACGATGTGACCGCAGTGAACGTGGAGTCTGTCCGTGAACTGGCGGCCACCGGCGTAATGCTGACCTCTGACGAAAACGTGGTGCGCGTTGAGATGAACGTACAGTACCGCGTGACCGATCCTGAACGTTATCTGTTTAGCGTAACCAGCGCTGATGACAGCCTGCGCCAGGCGACCGATAGCGCACTGCGTGGCGTGATTGGTAAATACACGATGGACCGTATCCTGACCGAAGGTCGTACCGTTATTCGTAGCGATACCCAGCGTGAGCTGGAAGAGACCATTCGTCCGTACAACATGGGTATTACCCTGCTGGACGTCAACTTCCAGGCAGCCCGTCCGCCGGAAGAGGTGAAAGCCGCGTTTGATGATGCGATTGCCGCTCGTGAAAACGAACAGCAGTACATCCGTGAAGCGGAAGCGTACACCAACGAAGTTCAGCCACGTGCTAACGGTCAGGCACAGCGTATTCTTGAAGAAGCGCGCGCGTACAAGACCCAGACTGTCCTGGAAGCGCAGGGTGAAGTGGCTCGTTTCGCGAAGATCCTGCCGGAATATAAAGCCGCGCCGGAAATTACCCGCGAGCGTCTCTATATCGAGACGATGGAAAAAGTGCTGAGCCATACGCGTAAAGTGCTGGTTAACGACAACAAAGGTGGAAACCTGATGGTTCTGCCGTTGGATCAGATGCTGAAAGGCGGTTCTGCTCCGGCAGCGAAGGCTGACACCAGCGGTGCCAACAACCTGCTGCGTCTGCCACCTGCATCATCCAGCAGCTCAAGCGCAACAACCACGCCTTCTTCGAACGATGGTGACATTATGGACCAACGCCGTGCTAACGCGCAGCGTAACGACTACCAGCGTCAGGGGGAATAAGGATGCGTAAGTCAGTTATTGCGATCATCATCATCGTACTGGTCGTACTTTATACCTCTATCTTTGTCGTGAAAGAGGGTGAGCGTGGGATTACCCTGCGTTTTGGTAAAGTTCTGCGCGACAGCGAGAACAAACCGCTGGTCTATGCGCCAGGCCTGCACTTTAAAATCCCACTGATTGAATCAGTGAAAACGCTCGACGCTCGTATCCAGACGATGGATAACCAGGCTGACCGTTTCGTGACCAAAGAGAAGAAAGACCTGATCGTTGATTCCTACATCAAATGGCGTATCAGTGATTTCAGCCGCTACTACCTGGCAACGGGCGGTGGTGACGTTTCTCAGGCGGAAGTGCTGCTGAAACGTAAGTTCTCTGACCGTCTGCGTTCTGAGATTGGTCGTCTGGATGTGAAAGACATCGTGACCGACTCCCGTGGTCGTCTGACCCTGGAAGTGCGCGATGCGCTGAACTCCGGTTCTGCGGGTACAGAAGACGAAGTCTCTACCCCGGCAGCAGATGATGCGATTGCCAAAGCGGCTGAGCGTGTTCAGGCTGAAACCAACGGCAAAGTGCCGGTGATTAACCCGAACAGTATGGCGGCACTGGGTATCGAAGTGGTCGATGTGCGTATCAAGCAGATCAACCTGCCAACGGAAGTGTCTGAGGCGATTTACAACCGTATGCGCGCTGAGCGTGAAGCGGTTGCCCGTCGTCACCGTTCACAGGGCCAGGAAGAGGCTGAAAAGCTGCGTGCTGCGGCGGATTACGAAGTGACCAAGACGCTGGCTGAATCTGAGCGTCAGGGCCGTATTCTGCGCGGTGAAGGTGATGCCGAAGCGGCGAAGCTGTTTGCCGATGCATTCAGCCAGGATCCGGACTTCTATGCCTTTATCCGTAGCCTGCGTGCATACGAGAATAGCTTCCAGAGCAACCAGGATGTGATGGTGCTCAGCCCGGACAGCGATTTCTTCCGTTATATGAAGACGCCAGCTAACGCAACGCGATAAACTCAGGCTCGTTTGAGTATTCAAACCACCGCTCTCTACGGAGCGGTGGTTTTCTTTTATAAGGAACCAAAATGAATTCAACGATCTGGCTGGCACTGGCGCTCGTTTTAGTCCTTGAAGGGCTGGGGCCGATGCTTTATCCACGCGCCTGGCGTCGTATGATCGCCACCATGAGCCAACTTCCGGATAATATTTTGCGTCGATTTGGCGGTGGTCTTGTGGTTGCAGGTATCGTTGTCTACTACATGTTGAGTAAAACGATTGGCTGATCAAAAAGTGGTCGGATTTGGCATGTTTTAAGGTCAAAAAGTGCTGTATATCTGAAAAAGCGGTGGTAGAATCCATTTTTAAGCAAACGGTGATTTTGAAAAAAATGGGTAACAACGTCGTCGTACTGGGCACCCAATGGGGTGACGAAGGTAAAGGGAAGATTGTTGATCTTCTGACTGAACGGGCTAAATATGTTGTACGCTATCAGGGCGGTCACAACGCAGGCCATACTCTCGTAATCAACGGTGAAAAAACCGTCCTCCATCTTATTCCATCAGGCATTCTTCGTGAAAACGTCACCAGCATCATCGGTAACGGCGTTGTGCTGTCTCCTGCTGCGCTGATGAAAGAGATGAAAGGCCTGGAAGACCGTGGTATCCCGGTTCGCGAGCGTCTGCTGCTCTCCGAAGCCTGCCCACTGATCCTTGATTATCACGTTGCACTCGACGTCGCGCGTGAAAAAGCACGTGGCGCGAAAGCGATCGGTACCACCGGTCGTGGCATCGGCCCGGCTTACGAAGACAAAGTTGCACGTCGCGGTCTGCGTGTGGGCGACCTGTTTGATAAAGCGACCTTCGCTGAAAAACTGAAAGAAGTGATGGAATATCACAACTTCCAGCTGGTGAACTTCTACAAAGCGGACGCTGTTGACTACCAGAAAGTGCTGGATGACGTCATGGCGATTGCTGACATCCTGACCGGTATGGTTGTTGATGTTTCCGATCTGCTGGACCAGGCGCGCAAGCGTGGCGATTTCGTCATGTTTGAAGGTGCGCAGGGTACGCTGCTGGACATCGACCACGGTACCTATCCGTACGTAACCTCCTCTAACACCACCGCTGGTGGCGTGGCGACTGGCTCTGGCCTGGGCCCACGTTATGTGGACTACGTTCTGGGTATCATCAAAGCTTACTCCACTCGCGTGGGTGCAGGTCCATTCCCGACCGAGCTGTTTGATGAAACCGGCGAGTTCCTGTGTAAGCAGGGTAACGAGTTTGGCGCGACCACCGGTCGTCGTCGTCGTACCGGCTGGCTGGATGCGGTTGCAGTGCGTCGCGCAGTGCAGATCAACTCCCTGTCTGGCTTCTGCCTGACCAAGCTGGACGTGCTGGACGGCCTGAAAGAAGTAAAAATCTGCGTAGGCTACCGTATGCCAGATGGCCGCGAAGTGACCACCACTCCGCTGGCTGCTGACGACTGGGAAGGCATTGAGCCAATTTACGAAACGATGCCAGGCTGGTCTGAAACGACCTTTGGTGTGAAAGAGCGTAGCGGCCTGCCGCAGGCGGCGCTGGATTACATCAAGCGTATTGAAGAACTGACTGAAGTGCCGATCGATATTATTTCTACCGGCCCGGATCGTACTGAAACGATGATCCTGCGCGACCCGTTCGACGCATAATCTTCGTTACTGCTGGCCTGCGGGGAAACCTGCAGGCCGGTTAAGCGTCGCGCCATCCGGCGAACGCTCTCTGATACCCGCTTTTTCGCCCCGTCTGTCAAATAAATTAGCCGCTAACTATCTGGCTGGTTTATCATCATTAATGAATATCTCTGCGGTTTGACCGCGCTTTCCCTTTTTTCCTGAGGTTGATGTGCAGTTAACAAGTTTCACCGATTACGGCTTACGTGCGCTGATTTACATGGCGTCGTTACCCGATGGGAAAATGACCAGTATCTCTGAGGTGACAGAGGTCTACGGTGTGTCCCGTAATCATATGGTCAAAATAATCAATCAACTTAGTCGCGCCGGATATGTGGCTGCCGTCCGCGGGAAGAATGGGGGGATCCGTCTCGGTAAACCGGCGCAGAGTATTCGCGTTGGCGATGTGGTTCGAGAACTGGAGCCGCTGTCTCTGGTGAATTGCAGCAGCGAGTTCTGCCACATTACCCCCGCTTGCCGCCTGAAACAGGCGCTTTCTAAGGCTGTGCAAAGTTTTCTCAAGGAACTGGATAACTACACGCTGGCCGATTTGGTTGAAGAGAATCAACCGCTTTATAAATTATTGCTGGTGGAATGAAGAAAATTTCCACCGGAGCTGACAACGGAGGAACCGACATGTCACACGATCCTTTCCAGGAACGCGAAGCCGAAAAATACGCGAATCCTATTCCCAGCCGTGAGTTCATCATTGAACACTTAACAAAACGCGAAAAACCCGCCAATCGTGAAGAACTTGCCGTTGAATTAAACATTGAAGGTGAAGAGCAAACTGAAGCCCTTCGCCGTCGCCTGCGTGCGATGGAGCGCGACGGGCAACTGGTCTTTACCCGCCGTCAGTGCTACGCGCTGCCAGAACGTCTCGACCTGCTGAAAGGTATGGTCATTGGTCACCGTGATGGCTATGGCTTCCTGCGCGTGGAAGGCCGTAAAGACGATCTGTACCTCTCATCCGAACAGATGAAGATGTGTATGCATGGCGATCAAATCCTGGCGCAGCCGCTGGGTGCCGATCGTAAAGGTCGTCGTGAAGCGCGCGTGGTACGCGTGCTGGTGCCGAAAACCAGCCAGATTGTAGGCCGCTACTTTACCGATGCGGGTGTGGGCTTTGTGGTACCGGACGACAGCCGTCTGAGTTTTGATATTCTGATCCCGCCTGAAGAGGTGATGGGCGCACGTATGGGCTTTGTGGTGGTGGTTGAGCTCACCCAGCGTCCAACCCGTCGTACCAAAGCGGTGGGTAAAATCGTTGAAGTGCTGGGCGACAACATGGGTACCGGCATGGCCGTCGATATGGCGCTGCGTACGCATGAGATCCCATACATCTGGCCAAAAGCGGTTGAAGAGCAGATCGTTGGCCTGAAGGAAGAAGTACCAGAAGAGTCCAAAGCGGGCCGTGTGGATCTGCGCGACCTGCCGCTGGTGACGATTGATGGTGAAGACGCCCGCGACTTCGATGATGCCGTTTACTGTGAGAAAAAACGCGGTGGCGGCTGGCGTCTGTGGGTTGCTATCGCCGATGTAAGCTATTATGTCCGCCCGCACACCCCGCTGGATAATGAAGCGCGCAGCCGCGGTACGTCGGTTTACTTCCCGTCTCAGGTGGTGCCGATGCTGCCGGAAGTGCTCTCCAACGGCCTGTGCTCCCTGAACCCGCAGGTTGACCGTCTGTGTATGGTCTGCGAGATGACCGTCTCTACCAAAGGTCGTTTAACCGGTTACAAGTTCTACGAAGCGGTGATGAGCTCTCACGCACGTCTGACCTATACCAAAGTCTGGCATATGCTGCAGGGCGACCAGGATCTGCGTGAACAATATGCGCCGCTGGTTAAACACATTGAAGAGTTGCATAACCTCTATAAAACGCTGGATCAGGCGCGCGAAGAGCGCGGTGGGATCTCGTTTGAAAGTGAAGAGGCGAAATTTATCTTCAACGCTGAACGTCGCATTGAACGTATCGAGCAGACCCAGCGTAACGATGCGCATAAGCTGATTGAAGAGTGTATGATCCTGGCGAACATCTCGGCGGCACGTTTCGTTGAGAAAGCCAAAGAGCCTGCGTTGTTCCGTATTCACGACAAACCGTCGACGGAAGCCATCACTGCATTCCGCTCTGTTCTGGCAGAACTCGGTCTGGAGTTGCCTGGCGGTAACAAGCCGGAGCCGCGTGATTATGCCGAGTTACTGGAGTCCATTGGCGATCGTCCTGACGCAGAAATGCTACAGACGATGCTGTTGCGCTCCATGAAGCAGGCGATTTACGATCCAGAGAACCGTGGTCACTTCGGCCTGGCGCTGCAGTCTTATGCACACTTTACCTCGCCAATCCGCCGTTATCCTGACCTTTCCCTGCACCGTGGGATTAAATATCTGCTGGCGCAGGAACAGGGCCACAAAGGGAACAGCACTGAAACTGGCGGCTACCATTGTTCGATGGAAGAGATGCTGCAGCTGGGTCAACACTGTTCTATGACCGAACGCCGTGCTGATGAAGCAACGCGCGAAGTCTCTGACTGGCTGAAATGTGACTTTATGCTGGATCACGTTGGTAGCGTCTTTAAAGGCGTGATTGCCAGCGTGGCCGGATTTGGTTTCTTCGTCCGTCTGGACGAGCTGTTTATCGATGGTCTGGTGCATGTATCGACTCTGGATAACGACTACTACCGTTTCGACCAGGTCGGGCAGCGCCTGATTGGCGAATCCGGTGGCCAGACCTATCGTCTTGGCGATCGTGTTGAAGTGAAGGTTGAAGCCGTCAATATGGACGAGCGAAAAATCGACTTCAGCCTGATCTCCAGCGAACGTGGCCCGCGTAACGTGGGTAAAACGGCGCGTGAAAAGGCGAAAAAAGGCGGCAATGCGGGCGGTAAACGTCGTCAGGCCGGTAAGAAGGTGAACTTCGAGCCAGACAGCGCCTTCCGTGGCGAGAAGAAACAGAAGCCGAAGGCTGCGAAGAAAGAGGCCCGAAAAGCGAAAAAGCCATCGTCTAAAACGCAGAAAATTGCCGCTGCCACCAAAGCAAAGCGCGCAGCAAAGAAAAATCAGGCGGAGTAAATTCTCCCCTCACCCTGACCCTCTCCTCAAAGGGGAGAGGGGAAATGCACATTATGAGAACCATCAATGAGTGAAATGATTTACGGCATCCACGCGGTGCAGGCCCTGCTGGAGCGCGCACCGGAGCGTTTTCAGGAAGTCTTTATTCTGAAAGGGCGTGAAGATAAACGTCTGATGCCGCTGATCCACGCGCTGGAAGCGCAGGGCGTGGTGATCCAGCTGGCGAACCGCCAGTTCCTGGATGAGAAAAGTGAAGGTGCGGTTCACCAGGGGATCATTGCCCGCGTGAAGCCGGGTCGTCAGTATCAGGAGAACGATCTGCCGGATCTGATCGCCACGCTGGATAACCCGTTCTTCCTGATCCTGGATGGCGTGACCGATCCACACAACCTCGGCGCGTGTCTGCGTAGCGCCGATGCGGCGGGCGTACACGCCGTGATCGTGCCGAAAGATCGCTCCGCTCAGCTGAACGCAACGGCGAAGAAAGTCGCCTGTGGCGCGGCGGAAAACGTTCCGCTGATCCGTGTAACCAACCTGGCGCGCACCATGCGTCTGCTGCAGGAAGAGAATATCTGGATCGTCGGGACTGCCGGTGAGGCGGATCATACGTTGTACCAGAGCAAAATGACCGGCCGTCTGGCGCTGGTGATGGGTGCAGAAGGCGAAGGTATGCGTCGCCTGACCCGTGAACACTGCGATGAGCTGATCAGTATTCCAATGGCTGGCAGCGTCTCATCCCTGAACGTGTCTGTCGCAACGGGCATCTGCCTGTTTGAAGCGGTGCGTCAGCGCGGGTAAACAGAAAGGCCGTCCTGATGACGGCCTTTAGTGTTTTCGCTCTCTCCCATCGGGAGAGGGCATCAGACGGTGGTCAACTCACTCTTCCAGCGATCGCAAATGATCATCTTTCCTCAGCGTCATCAGCGCCACCATACTCACCACCGCCGTTGCCATGACGTAGTAAGCCGGAATATCCAGGTTGCCCGTCTCTTTGATCAGCCCGGTAATAATCAACCCGGCACAGCCAGAGAAGAGGGCGTTCGACAGGGAGTAAGCCAACCCAAGCCCGGTATAGCGTACCCGTGTCGGGAACATCTCCGACAGCATCGCAGGCCCTGGCCCTGCCAGCATTCCCACCAGGCCACCCGCAACCAACACCACGAGCGCTTTCACCGCCAGCGTGCTGGACTCTGCCTGCAGAATTTTCAGCAGCGGCAGGGCGAGGATCAGCAGTAATGCAGTGGCGATAATCATCACCGTACGGCGTCCGATCCTGTCACTCAGGATCCCCGATGGCATAATGGTGAGTGCAAAACCGATGTTAGAAATTACTGCAATCAACAGCGCCTGGTTGAATCCGGTATGTAATGCAGATTGCAGGTAAGTGGGCATAATCACCAGATAGGTATAACCCGCGGCAGACCAGACCATCACGCGTCCAATCCCCATCACGATGGCTTTGAGCGTGGCGGCAGTATCGGCCTGAGCGATGGCCGGTTTTTCCTGCTGGTGGACAAAGCTTGGTGTCTCTTCCATGCTCACTCGTAACCACAGGGCAACAACCCCCATCGGGATTGCCAGGAAGAACGGAATGCGCCAGCCCCAGTCGTGCAGAGCGTCGGGTGTGAGCAGCGTGGAAAGGAGCGCGACCACGCCAGCCCCCGCGAGCAGTCCCAGCGCGACGGTGAAGGACTGCCATGCTCCGTAGAGCCCTCGCTTGCCGCGCGGTGCGAACTCTGTCATCAGCGAAACGGCTCCCCCGTATTCACCCCCGGCAAACAACCCCTGTAGTATACGAAGCAATGTGATAATCAGCGGTGCAGCAATACCGATGCTGGCGTAGACCGGCACCATGCCGATGGCGGCAGTGGCCAGCGTCATCAACACCAGCACAATAATCAGGGTAGGTTTTCGGCCAATACGGTCGCCAATACGGCCAAATACCACCGCGCCCAGCGGGCGAAAGAAGAAAGCGATGGCAAACGAAGCGTAGGTGAGGATCAGGCTGGTCAACCCCGATTCCCCTTCGAGCTGGAAGAAGTTTTTCGCAATGACGGTCGCCAGAAAACCGTAAACCGCGAACTCATACCATTCGATGAAGTTACCAATGGAGCCAGCAATTAACGCGCGCTTGTGCGCATCCGGCGCACGGTGGGAAGGTTGCATAACGTGCCTCGCAGAATAAAGTAAGAATAAATTATTCAACAAAACGGAATGTATGAAATAGTTTATTCTTGTGTTCTGTGAGCTATTTCACGAATGATATCAGCGGGATCGCCAGCGTGTGACTCCACTCCCATGCAGTGTGAGCGTGGTCTGTCCATACTTACCTTCATTGCCACTGAAGGAGGGACACAGCATGCACTGGCAGACGCATACCGTTTTTAATCAACCCGTACCGCTTTCGAACAGCAACCTTTTTCTCTCTGATTGCGCACTGCGCGATGCGGTGATACGTGAGGGTGCTGGCTGGGATGTTGAGCTTCTCGCCAGCATCGGGCAACAGTTAGGGACGGCTGAGTCACTGGAGCTGGGCAGGCTGGCAAACGTCAACCCGCCGGAGCTGCTACGTTATGACGCCACCGGGGAGAGGCTGGACGACGTTCGTTTTCACCCGGCGTGGCATTTGCTGATGCAAGGTCTCTGTGCCAACCGGGTACACAACCTGGCGTGGGAAGAGGAGGCGCGGAAGGGATCATTTGTCGCCCGGGCTGCGCGTTTTATGCTCCACGCCCAGGTGGAAGCAGGCACGCTTTGCCCCATCACCATGACCTTTGCCGCCACACCGCTGTTGCAACAGTCGCTGACTGGCGATTTTCGTCACTGGCTCACGCCATTACTGAGCGATCGTTACGATCCACATTTTTCTCCCGGTGGGCAGAAGCGTGGCCTGTTGATTGGTATGGGGATGACGGAAAAGCAGGGCGGCTCGGATGTGCTCAGCAATACCACCAAAGCGGAAAAGTGCAGTGACGGCAGCTATCGGCTGGTGGGGCATAAATGGTTTTTCTCCGTGCCGCAAAGTGATGCACACCTGGTGCTGGCGCAGGCGAAAGGTGGGTTGTCCTGCTTTTTTGTCCCGCGCTTTTTACCTGACGGGCAACGTAACGCCGTACGCCTGGAGCGTCTGAAAGATAAGCTGGGTAACCGCTCTAACGCCAGCAGTGAAGTGGAGTTTCTTGATGCCTCCGGATGGTTGTTAGGGGAGGAGGGGGAAGGGGTTCGGCAGATCCTCAAAATGGGGGGACTCACGCGGTTCGACTGTGCGCTGGGTAGCCACGGATTGATGCGCCGGGCACTATCCGTGGCGCTGTACCATGCCCATCAGCGGCAGACATTTGGTAAGAACCTTATCGAGCAGCCATTAATGCGCGATGTACTGAGCCGTATGGCGCTGGTGCTGGAGGGGCAAACGGCACTGTTATTCCGCCTTGCCCGCGCGTGGGATAAGCGCGCCGATGCACAAGAGGCGGCCTGGGCGCGGCTTTTCACCCCGGCGGCGAAATACAGCGTGTGCAAAGCGGGGATCCCCTTTGTGGCAGAAGCGATGGAGGTGTTGGGGGGGATCGGCTATTGCGAAGAGAGTGAGCTTCCCCGTTTGTACCGGGAGATGCCGGTTAACAGTATCTGGGAAGGCTCAGGCAATATCATGTGTCTGGATGTTCTGCGCGTGCTGGCGAAGCAACCGGGCATTCTTGAGCTGCTCACTGACGATTTTGCCCAGGTAAAAGGACAGGACAGACACTTCGATCGCTGCTGGCGGCAGCTTCAGCAAAAACTGCGTAAACCACAGGAGGCACAGGGCAGAGAGATCGCTCAGCAGATCTTTTTACTGGGAGCCGGGAGCCAGATGCTGCGGTACGCATCACCACCAGTGGCGCAGGCGTGGTGCCGTATGATGCTGGACAACCGTGGCGGTTCGCTTATGAGTGAACAGGTGCAAAATGACCTGTTGTTACGCGCCACGGGCAGAGTCGGCTAGCGTCAACCTGGCTCACGTGTTGTTGATGATTTTCTTGATTTACAAATACGAAAAGCCACTCAAAAAGTGGCTTTTATCTGGAGGAATTAAACATAGAGGATAGCTTGTACCCGCCAATGGTCGACATGGTTGTCTTCCTGCATCTGGATGATGCGATACCAGGAAGCGCCCTGTTCATCAGCTTTTAATGCAACGACACGTTCAACGTCTTGCGGGCTCCCCGAAATATTATTGACGGAGATGAGGCCAATTTCATTCAGGCCAGTCACGCAATCAGCACTGGCGAATTCAGCTGATTGTGCGGTTGTGCTCACAAGGCCAGCTGAGAGCAACAAAGAGGTCAAAGCAAGAGTTCGTTTCATCGTCAGCTCCATTTCACATGTCTCCGGTATCCGCCGGGCACTCCTTTGCAAATAAACTCACTTCCATTGTTGCGGGCATGGAGTTTATTGTGGACAGGAAAATATCTATGGACGCAAAGCAGTGTAAATGTCGTTCAAATTATGACCTTCACTTACGGTACAAAATTGCCTGTGAGTACCACTGTCCCGTAATGATGGTTTCGTCGATCATAATGATGACGTAATAATCTGCTTTGGCGGCGACGGCTTGTGCTTCAATTGCTTCTTCCGCGTCATCCGGGGAACCGCGAACCAGCGCGGAGACGGTACCCATACGTTGTAATCCTTCCGTCTGATTACGACGAATTTCCTGCGGGTGATCGGCTACAGGGGGAGCGGGTTGCGGCGTTCCCTGCAGCGCACTACAGCCACCGAGCAGAGACACCAGCAATAAAGCAGCAAGCCTGTGCATAACCATATCTCGTTTCCTGATAGACATAGTGTAGTTGTCTGTGAATTTAGTTTTAGGGGAATGTTCCCGAAGTGTTATCTGGGGCGTAAATTTCGAATGAAAATATCGTGAAAGCGTAACCCAGTTCTCAACATTATGAATCATTCATTAGCACAGGATCGACAATGATTGAACTTGAAACACGCCGCCTCGGTGACCATGAAATATTACACGCAATACCGGCAGGGAAAAGTGAGCAACCGCTACCTGTTGTGGTTTTTTATCATGGGTTTACTTCATCAAAGCTGGTCTATAGCTATTTTGCGGTGGCGTTGGCACAGGCTGGGTTTCGTGTCGTCATGCCGGATGCTCCTGACCACGGTGCGCGGTTTACGGGCGATGAGCAGGCACGGCTGGGGCAGTTCTGGCCAATCCTTTACGGTAGTCTGACCGAGTTTGCCGGGTTGCGTGATGCGCTTTATCAGGCCGGTCTGGTGGCCGACGATCGTCTGGCAGTGGCCGGGGCTTCGATGGGCGGGATGACAGCGCTTGGGATCATGACGCATCACCCCGAAGTGAAATCCGTGGCCTGCCTGATGGGGTCGGGCTATTTCACCTCACTGTCACAGACGTTGTTTCCACCACCAGTGCAGGACGGTACTGAAGCCTTGCTGGCATCACTGGCGGAGTGGGACGTCACCCGGGCATTACCGCGCCTGGCTGAACGTCCATTACTGTTGTGGCATGGTGGCGCAGACGATGTGGTTCCCGCTGTCGAAACCTTCCGTTTACAGCAGGCGCTACAACGCGAAGGTCTGGACGGCAATCTGACCTGCCTGTGGGAAACTGGGGTTCGGCATCGTATTACGCCGACGGCGCTGGATGCCACCGTCGACTTTTTTCGCCAGCACCTTTAAACGCGCAGAACAGTGACACCCTGGGCTTCCAGCTTCTGGAGGATCTCCGGGTTGGCATTTTTGCCGGTGATTACCATGTCTATCTGTTCAGCCCGGCTGAACAGCATGCCTGCGCGTTCACCTACTTTGCTGCTGTCTACCAGCACAACGAGCTTGCCCACCACGTTGAGCATATTTTGTTCCGCCATTGCGGTCAGCATATCGGTTTTATACAACCCATCAGCGGTCAGACCTTTACCGCTGGTAAACATCCAGTGCCCGGCATAGAGGCTGTTTTCGCTGTCCTGCGGGCTGAGGGTGATGGACTGGCTCTTATTGTACTGCCCCCCCATAATCACCACGCTTTCATGTTCCTGGTCGATGAGATAGTTGGCGAGTGGCAAATAATTGGTGATGATTTGCACCGGCTTCCCACACATCTCCCGGCCCAGAAGAAACGCCGTGGAGCCGCAGTTGATGACCACGCTCTCACCGGGATTCACCAGCTGTGAGGCGGCTCTGGCAATCCGCACTTTTTCATCGTGGTTTTGTGCCTGATGGATGTTCATCGGCGTCCAGCGGGGGCGCTGCTGGCTGATGGCTTCCGCGCCGTTGCGGACTTTTTTCAGTTTGCCGCTTTCATCCAGCTTGTTGATATCCCGCCGTGCCGTCGCCGGGGAGATCCCTAAACGTTCGATCACTTTCTCGACGGTGACAAACCCTGTTTGCGCCAGGAGTTCCAGTAAAATTTGATGCCGTTGCGCTTCCGTCATGAGCTATTCCGATAAGAATTGATTTGAAAAGATGATATTTGAAATAGCGTGAGATTACTAAAATAAATATGAAATCGCCAGACACTCAGGTCTGGCGATTTGGCTTCACAATCAGAGGAATGACTTGAACGGCAGGTCTGGCTCAATGGTGAAGCAATCATCGAAGCCCCGAGGGTAGTGGTACTCGAGATTGTCCTTATCCAGCGGCCAGGTGAACTTGCCCCCCACCTGCCAGATAAACGGCTTGAAGCCATACTTCAGGCGGTCTTTTTTCATCTCCCACAGTACGCGGATTTCCTGTGGATCGGCCTGGAAGTTTGACCAGATATCGTGGTGGAACGGGATCACGACTTTGGTGTTCAGCGCTTCCGCCATGCGCAGCATATCGGCGCTGGTCATCTTGTCCGTAATGCCGCGCGGGTTCTCGCCGTAGGAGCCCAGCGCCACGTCGATCTGATGCTCGTTACCGTGCTTCGCGTAGTAGTTGGAGTAGTGAGAGTCACCGCTGTGGTACAGGGAACCACCAGGCGTTTTGAACAGGTAGTTCACCGCACGTTCGTCCATCCCATCTGGCAGCACGCCAGCGGCTTTCTGGTCGGCAGGCAGGGTAATCAGTGCGGTACGGTCAAAGGCATCCAGCGCGTGGATTTCAATGTCTTTGATTTTCACTACGTCGCCTGGTTTCATCACAATGCAACGCTCTTTTGGTACACCCCAACCGATCCATAAATCGACGCAGGTCTGCGGCCCAATGAACGGTACATCGTCAGCGCAGTTTTGCATGACGGCTGCTGCCACGTTTACATCAATGTGATCGTTGTGATCGTGGGTAGACAGCACGGCATCAATCTGACGAATGGCAAAGGGATCAAGGACAAATGGCGTGGTACGCAGGTTGGGCTGAAGTTTTTCAACGCCCGCCATACGCTGCATCTGATGGCCTTTTTTCATCAACGGATTGCCGTGGCTCTGTTTGCCCGTTCCGCACCAGAAATCGACGCAAATATTCGCGCCACCTTCTGATTTCAGCCAGATCCCCGTACAACCCAGCCACCACATTGCAAAGGTGCCAGGAGCGACCTGTTCCTGCTCAATCTCTTCATTCAGCCAGCTACCCCATTCCGGGAAGGTGCTCAGAATCCATGATTCACGGGTGATGGTGTTCACTTTACTCATCGTTTGACTCCTGGTTTTAATCAAAAGTAATCACATTGTGATTTGTTGTGATTCAATGCTGTCACCCTTTTATCGGGTTTGCAATGGGTAAATTGCGTAATTTTACCCTGCTAACCTCACGGAAAATCTGCATAAACCTTGTTAGACTTACGGCTATAAAGTATTAACTAAATGAATTATATAGAATAATTTATTGTTTTTATGCGGTAGTGAAAATCATTACTAACAATATGGAAATAATTTGCGTGATACGTCACAAATAATCAAATGCAATCTTGTGATGATTATTTGTGATTAATAGAGTGATGGCACCAACCACACAGGGATTGCCCCTCGTGTTCTCATTTCTGGAGAGAGTTATGGAGATCCTCTACAACGTCTTTACCGTGTTCTTTAATCAGGTAATGACTAACGCCCCGCTTTTGCTGGGTATTGTGACGTGTCTGGGTTACATCCTGCTGCGTAAGAGCGTCAGCGTTATTATCAAAGGCACGATCAAAACCATCATTGGTTTCATGTTGTTGCAGGCAGGTTCAGGCATTCTGACCGGCACGTTTAAGCCAGTGGTCGCCAAAATGTCGGAAGTGTATGGCATCAACGGCGCGATCTCTGACACCTATGCATCCATGATGGCCACCATCGATCGTATGGGAGATGCCTATAGCTGGGTGGGGTACGCCGTCCTGCTGGCGTTGGCGCTGAACATCATTTACGTTCTGCTACGTCGGATTACCGGCATTCGAACCATCATGCTGACCGGCCACATTATGTTCCAGCAGGCGGGGCTGATTGCGGTTTCTTTCTATATCTTCGGTTACCCAATGTGGACCACGATTATCTGCACTGCGGTGCTGGTGTCGCTCTACTGGGGGATCACCTCCAACATGATGTACAAGCCAACGCAGGACGTGACCGACGGCTGCGGCTTCTCCATCGGCCATCAGCAACAGTTTGCTTCCTGGATTGCCTATAAAGTTGCGCCATATCTGGGTAAGAAAGAAGAGAGTGTTGAAGATCTTAAGCTACCTGGCTGGCTGAATATCTTCCACGACAACATCGTCTCAACGGCGATTGTCATGACCCTCTTCTTCGGTGCCATTCTGCTCTCCTTCGGCATTGACGTGGTGCAGGCGATGGCGGGTAAAACCCACTGGACTATCTATATCCTGCAGACCGGCTTCTCCTTCGCGGTGGCGATTTTCATCATCACCCAGGGCGTGCGCATGTTCGTTGCCGAACTGTCCGAAGCCTTCAACGGTATTTCTCAACGCCTGATTCCCGGTGCCGTACTGGCCATTGACTGTGCGGCGATTTATAGCTTTGCACCAAACGCCGTGGTCTGGGGCTTTATGTGGGGCACTATCGGTCAGCTGATTGCGGTTGGCATCCTGGTGGGCTGCGGCTCTTCCATTCTGATTATTCCTGGCTTTATCCCGATGTTCTTCTCCAACGCCACCATTGGTGTCTTTGCTAACCACTTTGGTGGCTGGCGTGCGGCACTCAAGATTTGTCTGGTGATGGGGATGATTGAAATCTTCGGCTGCGTATGGGCGGTTAAGCTCACGGGCATGAGTGCCTGGATGGGCATGGCTGACTGGTCAATTCTGGCACCGCCGATGATGCAGGGCTTTGTCTCCATCGGACTGATCTTTATGGCCGTCATTATCCTGATTGCCCTGGCTTATATGTTCTTCGCCGGTCGCGCGCTGCGAGCCGAAGAAGATGCAGAAAAACAAACAGCAGAAGTTTCTGCTCACTAAGGAGTGTTGATTATGACCGTACGTATTCTGGCTGTGTGTGGCAATGGGCAAGGAAGCTCCATGATCATGAAAATGAAAGTGGATCAGTTTTTAACCCAGTCAAACATTGACCACACGGTGAACAGCTGCGCAGTGGGTGAATACAAAAGTGAACTGAACGGCGCAGATATCATCATCGCCTCTACTCATATCGCCGGTGAGATCACCGTGACGGGCCATAAATATGTCGTGGGTGTGCGCAACATGCTATCGCCAGCGGATTTTGGTCCAAAACTGCTGGAAGTGATCAAAGAACACTTCCCACAAGACGTGAAGTAAGGACGCCATATGAAACTACGTGATTCGCTGGCAGACAATAACTCCATCCTTTTACAGGCAGAGGCCAGCACCTGGCAGGAAGCGGTAAAACTGAGCGTGGATCTGCTGGTTAAGGCTGACGTTGTCGAGCCGCGTTATTACCAGGCCATTCTTGATGGCGTTGCGCAGCATGGCCCTTACTTTGTGATTGCACCGGGCCTGGCAATGCCGCATGGCCGCCCGGAAGAGGGCGTCAAAAAAACGGGCTTCGCCCTGGTGACGCTGAAAACGCCCCTGGTGTTCAACCACGAAGATAACGATCCGGTCGACATCCTCATCACGATGGCCGCCGTCGATGCCAATACCCACCAGGAGGTGGGCATCATGCAGATCGTCAATCTGTTTGATGATGAAGCCAATTTTGACCGTTTACGTGCCTGCCGTACCGCGCAGGACGTGCTGGATTTAATTGATAACGCCACTGCGGCGGCAGTTTAAGAGGAATTGAAAATGTCATTACCAATGTTGCAGGTTGCACTGGATAACCAGACGCTGTCTCACGCTTACGAAACCACCCGCCTGATTGCGGAAGAAGTCGATATTATTGAAGTGGGTACCATCCTCTGCGTGGGTGAAGGCGTGCGCGCTGTGCGCGATCTGAAAGCGCTTTATCCGCACAAAATCGTGCTGGCGGATGCCAAAATTGCTGACGCGGGCAAAATCCTCTCTCGTATGTGCTTTGAAGCCAATGCTGACTGGGTCACCGTGATTTGCTGTGCAGATATCAACACCGCCAAAGGCGCACTGGATGTGGCAAAAGAGTTCAATGGTGACGTCCAGATTGAACTGACCGGCTTCTGGACCTGGGAACAGGCACAGGAGTGGCGCGATGCGGGTATCCAGCAGGTGGTGTACCACCGTAGCCGCGATGCGCAGGCCGCCGGTGTTGCGTGGGGAGAAGCAGATATCAGCGCCATCAAACGTCTGGCCGATATGGGCTTCAAAGTCACCGTAACGGGGGGGCTGGCGCTGGAAGATCTGCCGCTGTTCAAAGGCATTCCCATTCACGTGTTTATTGCCGGTCGTAGCATCCGTGATGCCGCGTCTCCGGTAGAAGCGGCGCGTCAGTTCAAACGTTCAATCGCTCAGCTTTGGGGCTAAGGAGCGGGTATGTTGTCAAAACAGGTCCCGCTTGGCATCTATGAAAAGGCACTCCCTGCGGGGGAATGTTGGCTGGCGCGGCTGCAGCTGGCAAAACAGCTGGGTTTCGACTTTGTCGAAATGTCCGTAGATGAGACGGACGATCGTCTCTCTCGGCTCGACTGGAGCCGTGAACAGCGCCTGGCACTGGTGAGCGCTGTTGCTGAAACGGGCGTGCGTGTTCCTTCCATGTGCCTCAGCGCTCACCGCCGTTTTCCTCTCGGGAGTGAAGATGATACCGTGCGGGCTCAGGGGCTGGAGATCATGCGTAAAGCCATTCGCTTTGCGCAGGATGTCGGTATCCGTGTGATCCAGCTTGCCGGGTATGACGTTTATTACCAGGAAGCCAACGATGAGACGCGTCGACGTTTTCGCGACGGCCTGAAAGAGAGCGTCGACATGGCCAGCCGCGCGCAGGTGACGCTGGCGATGGAGATTATGGATTACCCGTTAATGAACTCTATCAGCAAGGCTCTGGGTTATGCCCATTACCTGAATAACCCGTGGTTCCAGCTTTACCCTGATATCGGCAACCTGTCGGCATGGGATAATGACGTACAGATGGAGCTTCAGGCGGGTATCGGGCATATCGTGGCGGTACACGTCAAAGATACGCGTCCTGGCGTTTTCAAAAATGTTCCGTTCGGCACCGGGGTGGTGGATTTCGAACGGTGCTTCCAGACGCTCAAACAGACCGGTTATTGCGGGCCTTACCTGATTGAGATGTGGAGCGAAACGTCGGACGACCCGGCAGGTGAAGTGGCGAAAGCACGGGACTGGGTGCGCGAGCGTATGGCGCGGGCAGGGTTGATGGAGGCCGAAGATGCGACAGCTTAAGCAGCAGGTGTTTGAGGCCAATATGGATCTTCCCCGCTATGGTCTGGTGACGTTCACCTGGGGCAACGTCAGCGCTATCGATCGTGAGCAGGGGCGGGTTGTGATTAAGCCCAGTGGCGTGGCGTACGAGACCATGACAGTCGACGATATGGTGGTGCTGGATCTCGAAGGTAATGTTGTTGACGGTAACTGGCGTCCTTCTTCCGATACGGCCACCCATCTGGCGCTGTACCGGCGTTATCCGTCGCTTGGCGGTGTTGTGCATACCCACTCCACGCATGCCACTGCCTGGGCGCAGGCAGGGCTGGCGATCCCGGCACTGGGAACAACGCATGCGGACTACTTCTTTGGTGATATTCCCTGCACGCGCGCGCTAGCGCAGGCGGAAGTGGAAGGTGAGTACGAGCTCAACACCGGTAAGGTCATTATCGAAACGCTGGCTGAACGTGAGCCGCTGCATACGCCGGGCATTGTGGTGTATCAGCACGGCCCGTTCGCCTGGGGAAAAGATGCTCATGACGCCGTACATAATGCGGTCGTCATGGAGGAAGTGGCACGAATGGCGTGGATTGCCCGCGGTATTAACCCACATCTTCAGGGGATTGATGATTACCTGATGAACAAGCATTTCATGCGTAAGCATGGTCCAAATGCCTACTACGGGCAGAAGTGAATAAGTGCTCTGGAATACCAAAACAGTTGTAACCGGTGGTATTTCAGAGCCATTCGCAAAAAAAAAGCCCCCGGGCAGGGGGCAAGTCAAACTATGGCTATATTCTCTTTGTTGGCTTTCCTGGTGCTAGCGTTAAAGCGTTATCGGTAAATATCTGCACTGGCGTGCATATTGCCGTTGCTGCCAGGCTCACGCATCAGTATGACGTGATAGTATGTTGCACCCTGCGCATCGGTTTCTTCATTAATTGCCTGATCTGCTTCACTTTCAGTGGCGAAATTATGATTGATGTAGATTACGCCTAAGCTTTGCACATCATCCATGTTTCTGGCCTGTCGGCCGTCTATCTTGATGGCTGCCATTGCGTTTGCACTGAGCAATAGCGCAGCCATAATGGCGATTGCGATTTTTTTCATGATATACGCTCCACGACTGCGTGCTGTGTGACGGTTTATTGCTCTCCTTTTTTCTTCAGATGGGCTCTGATTAAAGTGTAATCGCTTATCAGATGCGGATAAGTGACCATTTCTGATGCAGTTGTTCAAAAAAACAACGCTTCCTGATGTGATTAATTTTAAATCATCCAGTTAGGGTCACTTTGCGCTTTGTGCGAATTTTTTGCGCAATCAGCTTGAGTTTCCAGGGTCACGCAAGTATTATGACGCGTCAATTTTTCAGCCGACCTTTAACACGTTCCTTGCCTCCCCGGGCCTCGGCTGACCCAGACAGGAGGCTGAATAATCCGTAAGGAGCAATTCGATGCGTCATTACGAAATCGTTTTTATGGTCCATCCTGACCAGAGCGAACAGGTTCCGGGTATGATCGAGCGCTACACTGGTGCAATCACTGCAGCAGCGGGCACGATCCACCGTCTGGAAGACTGGGGCCGCCGTCAGCTGGCTTATCCGATCAACAAACTGCACAAAGCTCACTACGTTCTGCTGAACGTTGAAGCACCGCAGGAAGTGATCGATGAGCTGGAAACTAACTTCCGCTTCAACGATGCCGTTATCCGCAGCATGGTTATGCGTACCAAACACGCAGTGACCGAAGCATCTCCGATGGTTAAAGCGAAAGACGAGCGCCGTGAGCGTCGCGATGATTTCGCAAACGAAACCGCAGATGATTCTGATGCTGGGGATTCTGAAGAGTAATTTCTGATGACCAACCGTCTGGTGTTGTCCGGCACCGTGTGCAGGACCCCCCTTCGAAAGGTCAGTCCATCAGGAATTCCGCATTGCCAGTTCGTGCTTGAGCATCGTTCTGTGCAAGAGGAAGCCGGGTTTCACCGGCAGGCGTGGTGCCAAATGCCCGTTATTATTAGCGGACACGAAAACCAGGCCATTACTCACAGTATAACGGTCGGTAGTGCAGTCATCGTTCAGGGGTTCATCTCTTGCCACAAGGCAAAGAACGGCCTGAGCAAAATGGTTCTGCATGCCGAGCAGATTGATTTGATAGATTCTGGAGACTAGCCATATGGCACGTTATTTCCGTCGTCGCAAGTTCTGCCGTTTCACCGCGGAAGGCGTTCAAGAGATCGACTATAAAGATATCGCAACGCTGAAAAACTACATCACCGAAAGCGGTAAGATTGTCCCAAGCCGTATCACCGGTACTCGTGCAAAATACCAGCGTCAGCTGGCTCGCGCTATCAAACGCGCTCGCTACCTGTCCCTGCTGCCGTACACTGATCGTCATCAGTAATCGGGCACGGTCCATTAATACGACTTTAAGAGGATAAGGTAATGCAAGTTATTCTGCTTGATAAAGTAGCAAACCTGGGCAGCCTGGGTGATCAGGTAAACGTTAAAGCGGGTTACGCTCGTAACTTCCTGGTTCCACAGGGTAAAGCTGTTCCAGCTACCAAGAAAAACGTAGAGTTTTTCGAAGCACGTCGCGCTGAACTGGAAGCCAAACTGGCTGACGTTCTGGCGGCTGCTAACGCTCGCGCTGAGTCAATCAACGCACTGGGCACCGTTACCATCGCGTCCAAATCTGGCGACGAAGGTAAACTGTTCGGTTCCATCGGTACCCGCGATATCGCTGATGCAGTAACTGCTGCTGGCGTTAAAGTGGCTAAGAGCGAAGTTCGTCTGCCGAACGGCGTTCTGCGTACCACTGGTGAGCACGAAGTTGACTTCCAGGTTCACGGCGAAGTGTTCGCTAAACTGGTTGTTAACGTTGTAGCTGAGTAATTTTTACTCTGCTCACGTCGAAGCGCCGGCCTTGTGCCGGCGTTTTGCTTTTTAACGGTACCAGACACGTTTTCTTGCTTGTATGGTAGCTATTCCAGGCTCCTTCTCTGATAATAAATTGAAACGCAATTTTATTTATGAGATTTGTCATGGAAACTGTTCTGCCCACGCCCGTGTTTGCCCGTCGCAATGTGGCCTATGCCTGCGCCACGCTCTGCTGTCTGCTTTGGGGTAGCTCCTACCCGGCCATTAAAAACGGTTATGAACTCTTCCTGATTGCGACTGATGATATCCCGTCGAAAGTGGTGTTCGCTGGCTACCGTTTTCTGTTTGCGGGTGTGTTGTTACTCCTCTTTGCATTAGCACAGCGCAAACCCATCGCCCGATTAACACCCGCTCAGTTTGGGCAACTGACTGTCCTGGGTCTGACGCAGACGACCATTCAATACACTTTCTTTTATATCGGGCTGGCCTACACCACGGGTGTCAATGGTTCGATCATGAATGCCACCGGGACTTTCTTCAGCGTACTGCTGGCACACTTTATCTATCACAACGACAAGCTTAGCTATAACAAAACGCTGGGTTGTATTCTGGGGTTTGCCGGAGTGATGCTGGTGAACTTCCACAGTGGGCTAAGCGAGTTCCACTTTGTCTGGAATGGCGACGGGTTTGTGGTGCTGGCGGCATTTATCCTCTCTGCTGCCACGCTTTACGGAAAACGCATCTCTCAGACGGTCGACCCCATGGTGATGACCGGATGGCAGCTGGCTATCGGCGGGGCGATGCTGGTGGCAGGTGGCTATGTCACGGGGGGCACGCTGGTGCTGCATAGCGTCAACGCGCTGGCGGTACTGGGATATCTGACGTTGCTCTCATCTGTGGCCTTCGCGTTGTGGAGCATGCTACTCAAAGTCAACCGCGTCAGTATGATCGCACCGTTTAACTTCGTGATACCGGTGGCGGGAACGGTGCTGTCTGCCATATTCCTTGGCGAAAATATCCTGGAGATAAAATATGCCGTTGCGCTGGTGCTGGTGTGTTCGGGGATTTGGTGGGTGAATAAGCGGAGCCACTGAGTGGGGCATTGCCGGGCGGCGCTGACGCTTGCCCGGCCTACGGCAACTAACGCACCCGGATAAAACTTCCGTCGTTCTGACGCGTAAAGAGCACCTGCTGGCCGTTTCCGGCATCAATGGTCAGGCCCGTCACCACACCGCTGGCGTTCTGACGAATCTGCACCATCTGGCCGTTTTGCAGATTGCTGAGCGGCTTACCTGTACCTTCAACCTGTGCCATCGCATAGACATCGGTCGGTGGCAGATTATGGTCGCGGAACAGTTGCGCGAGGGTTTTACCCGGCTCTACGCGATAGGTGCGCCACTGTTGCTCAATTCCGGTGGGTTGCCGCGTTTGTTGAGGTTCTGAAGGGGTTGCGGCCTGTTCCTGCGGCTGCTCATCCTGAACCGGCTCTGGTTCAACTGGCGCGACCTGGCCCGGATCGTTAGATGGCGTAACCAGCTGAGTCTGCATAGGTTGAGCATCAGGCTGTGGTCGCGTTTGCGACTGGAGATCCAACTGTGCATTACGGGTCACCGTTGTGGTGCCCGTATCCTCACCGCCGGTAGGAAGCAAGAAGCCAATTATCATCAGCAGCGCTCCGATGATAATGCCTCTGCGATGCAGGGACGGTAGCGGATCCATGATGCGAAAATGATCTGGCGCATACCAGATTTTCGCCAGGGTAGGTTTCAGTTCAAATCGCCCGGGCATGGCTTTCCTCCTGCTCCGCGTCTTTTTTATCCTGTCCTGAGAAGTGTAGTTTGCTAACTGCCTGATGGGCGTAACAAAGCCAGCTTTCGTGACACATATTTGGGAAAATCCTGACTGGCTCTATTGTTTCTGTTTCGTCGCAGTTTGTCACCTTTACTTCAGACAAAGTTTTACCCATAAGGGCATGGCTGCTATGCTGCCCGCTACTTTAAATGTGATGGAAGGAAAACCCATGACCACCCCGACTTTTGACACTATCGAAGCGCAGGCAAGCTACGGTATCGGCTTGCAGGTAGGACAGCAGCTGAGCGAATCCGGCCTGGAAGGCCTGTTACCGGAAGCGCTGGTGGCGGGTATCGCTGACGCGCTGGAAGGCAAACATCCGGCGGTTCCGGTTGATGTTGTGCATCGCGCGCTGCGTGAAATCCACGAACGTGCTGACGCCGTGCGTCGTGCGCGTTTCGAAGAAATGGCTGCCGAAGGCGTGAAATACCTGGAAGAAAACCGTGAGCGTGAAGGCGTGAACAGCACCGAGTCCGGCCTGCAGTTCCGCGTGATCAACCAGGGTGACGGCACTATCCCGGCACGTACTGACCATGTTCGCGTGCACTACACCGGTAAGCTTATCGACGGTACTGTATTTGACAGCTCCGTGCAGCGTGGCGAACCGGCTGAGTTCCCGGTTAACGGTGTTATCGCTGGCTGGATCGAAGCGCTGACCCTGATGCCAGTGGGTTCCAAATGGGAACTGACTATCCCGCAGAACCTGGCCTATGGCGAGCGTGGCGCGGGCGCGTCCATCCCACCATTCAGCACCCTGGTGTTTGAAGTCGAATTGCTGGAAATCCTGTAATCGACATACGATTTTCCTCTCCCTGTGCGGGAGGGGAAAATAGTGAGAAAACCTATAGTTACACCTGAATCAACATTTTATCTTGCAAATGTATATGTTGCGTGTATTTTTGTGAGCTGTTTCGCGTTGTATGAGTGATATGACACTCACTTTAAACATATTATTAACATAATATTCAAATCATAGTATTCATCCCGCCGATTCTTACCTAATATCGATGAGTCCTTTCATGGGGACCGTCATCTTTTGACGTATTTAAAGGCCAGAAGAGCCTTAACAACACAGACAGGCATAAACAGGAAAATATCACATGGTAGATCAGATCAAAGTCGCCGCCGTTGAAGAGGCGTCGTCTGAACAGTCGCTACGGCGCAATCTCACAAACCGTCATATTCAGCTTATTGCCATTGGTGGTGCCATCGGTACCGGGCTGTTTATGGGATCGGGTAAAACCATTAGCCTTGCCGGGCCGTCGATCATTTTCGTTTATATGATCATCGGCTTTATGCTCTTTTTCGTGATGCGTGCAATGGGTGAATTGCTGCTCTCGAACCTCGAATACAAGTCCTTCAGCGACTTCGCTTCCGATCTGCTCGGCCCCTGGGCGGGCTATTTTACCGGCTGGACATACTGGTTCTGCTGGGTGGTAACCGGTATGGCGGATGTCGTCGCGATTACCGCCTATGCGCAGTTCTGGTTCCCCGGTTTGTCGGACTGGGTGGCCTCGCTGGCCGTTATCGTTCTGCTGCTGAGCCTGAACCTTGCCACCGTGAAAATGTTCGGTGAGATGGAGTTCTGGTTCGCGATGATCAAAATCGTGGCGATTGTGGGGCTCATTGTGGTGGGGCTGGTGATGATTCTCACGCATTTCCAGTCGCCAACGGGCGTTCAGGCCTCGTTTACCCATCTGTGGAATGACGGTGGCTGGTTCCCGAAAGGCATCAGCGGATTCTTTGCCGGGTTCCAGATTGCAGTATTTGCCTTTGTGGGAATTGAGCTGGTAGGTACTACCGCTGCGGAAACCAAGGATCCAGAGAAGTCTCTGCCGCGTGCAATCAACTCTATTCCGGTTCGTATCATCATGTTCTACGTCTTCGCGCTGGTCATCATTATGTCCGTGACGCCGTGGAGCTCCGTCGTGCCAACCAAGAGCCCGTTCGTCGAGCTGTTCGTTCTGGTGGGGCTGCCAGCAGCAGCGAGCCTGATTAACTTCGTGGTGCTGACGTCTGCTGCCTCTTCCGCGAACAGCGGTGTTTTCTCTACCAGCCGCATGCTGTTTGGGCTGGCACAGGAAGGCGTTGCGCCGAGCGCGTTCGCCAAACTGTCTAAGCGCGCGGTACCGGCGAAAGGGTTAACCTTCTCCTGCATGTGCCTGTTGGGCGGTGTGGTAATGCTCTACGTGAACCCGAGCGTGATCGGTGCCTTCACCATGATCACCACGGTGTCTGCGATCCTGTTCATGTTTGTCTGGACTATCATCCTGTGCTCGTACCTGGTGTACCGCAAACAGCGTCCACATCTGCATGAAAAATCGATCTACAAGATGCCATTGGGCAAGCTGATGTGCTGGGTGTGTATGGCGTTCTTCGTGTTCGTACTGGTTCTGTTGACGCTGGAAGATGACACTCGTCAGGCGCTGCTCGTCACGCCACTGTGGTTCATCGCACTGGGTCTGGGCTGGCTGTTTATCGGTAAGAAACGTATGGCGGGTGTGCGTTAATACGTTTGAAAACGTTACAGGCCCGGTAAGCGTAATCGCTACCGGGCCTTTTTGTTACTCTCCGGCTAATGCACGCGGGAACAGAACGTTGTTCTCAAGACTGATGTGTTCCATCAGGTCGTCAATCATCTCGTTAATACCGTTGTACATCGCTTTCCACGTCGTACACGCTTCCGGCGGCGGTGTGACGTTGTTGGTGGTGTGTTTGATCACTTCCAGCAGTTCACCTGCATCATCATGTTCGCTTTCCATCACGCTAATAGGCCCCATTGCCTGGCTGCCCATACCCTGTTTAATCATCGGGAAGAGGATCTGCTCTTCTTTCATCATATGGCTGGAAAGTTCTTCGTGCAGCATGGTCAGATATTTCGCCAGACCGCGTGGCACCGAAGGCTTGTCGGCATGCACGCGCTCAACTTTGGTCGCCTGCAGGATAAGCTCTGGTAACTGTTCGCGGTGACGATCATGGTAACGCACGATGATATGGTCGATGATTTCGGTAAGTGGTGCGGCGCGCCAGTCTTTTTCAATGGGCTGTGCGGCCAGCTGTGCCAGCTCCGCTTCAATAACCTCTACATCCAGCTCTTTGCGCGAGGCCGCACGCGCCAGAGTTTGCTTACCGCCGCAGCAGTAGTCCATATCATATTTACGGAACAGCGCCGAAGCGCGAGGGATGGAGAGCGCCAGCTCGCCGAGTGGTTGGTCGCGGAAGGCCATAGCAGTTACCTCATCATCAATAATATAAGATGCATTTTAAATGCATCTTTGTGGCGATACTATAACCCTTTAGGGGCAAAGTTGAAAATGAGATGTAGGTCACGAAAAAAATCTTGTGTATTAACCTGCTGAATGGATTTGGAAAATTTCTTTCGAAAGTTTTTAAAGGTGGATAAGCAGTAAACAACCCGCCGCACCTGCCGATAGATACACGTCAGACAATATCCCGCATATAAAAGGCTACGCATGTTTAAACGTATAAAAGTGATTACTCTTCTGGTTTCGGTGCTGCTTGTGCTTGGCATCATGCAATTGATCTCTGCTGGCATTTTTATTAATGCGCTGAATAACGACAAAGACAACTTCGCCGTCTCGCAGCTTTCGGGCAAAAACGTGGCGGAGTTTACCGATGCATGGATCAGCCTGAACCAGGCTCGCGTCACCCTGAACCGCGGCATGCTGCGCCTGCAAAGCAGCATGGCATCCCAGATTAACGGCGGGCAGCTGAATGAGCTGGTGACTACCGCAAAAAAGCTGCTGGCAGATGCACAGAATCACTACGACAAATACTATGCATTGCCTAATACCCCGGGTCTGGACGACAACCTGACGAATCGCCTGGAAGAGCAGTACCGCATTTATTCCGCAACGCTTACGCAAATGAACGCTTTACTGGCACAGGGCGATCTGGAGGGTATGTTCAAACAGAATGCGGAGCAGAAGCAGAACGCAATGCAGAGCGTGTACCGTGAATAGCGTGAAGCGCAGGTTGTACTGACGGACAAAGGGCTTCAGGATAATGAGAGCAACTACACGCGTATTCTGTGGATCCTCTCTGCGGTTATGCTTCTGGTGATTGTCGTCATTATTTTCAGCTGGATTGCGATGCGCCGCGTTCTGCTGCTGCCGCTGCAGGATGTCATCAGCCATATTCGTGCCATTGCGTCGGGTGATCTGACTCAGCCGATCGACGCCAGTGGTAAAAACGAGATGGCGCTGCTGGCACATAACGTCCAGGAGATGCAAAAAGCGCTGTCGAACACGGTTGGCGTGGTGCGTGAGGGTGCGGATACCATTTATACCGGTGCGGGGGAAATTTCTGCGGGCAGTAACGATTTGTCGTCCCGTACTGAACAGCAGGCAGCCTCTCTGGAAGAAACCGCCGCCAGCATGGAACAGTTAACGGCGACCGTGAAGCAAAACGCCGATAATGCGCGTCAGGCCTCCCGCCTTGCGCTGGATGCCTCTTCAACAGCGAAGAAGGGCGGTCATGTGGTGGAAGGCGTGGTGCGCACGATGGATGAAATCGCTACCAGTTCCAGCAAAATTGCCCAAATTACTAACGTGATCGACGGTATTGCCTTCCAGACCAACATCCTGGCGCTGAACGCGGCGGTTGAAGCTGCACGTGCAGGCGAACAGGGTCGCGGCTTTGCGGTGGTGGCGGGGGAAGTTCGTACTCTGGCCCAGCGCAGCGCCCAGGCGGCGAAAGAGATCAAAGCGCTGATCGATGATTCCGGCGAGCGCGTGAATGCGGGCTCTCAACTGGTGAATGAAGCCGGGGCGACGATGGAGGAAATCGTCAATGCGGTCACGCGTGTTACTGACATCATGGGTGAAATCGCCTCCGCCTCTGACGAGCAGAGTCGCGGTATTGATCAGGTCGGCCAGGCTGTGGCGGAGATGGATCGCGTGACCCAGCAAAACGCCTCGCTGGTGGAAGAATCTGCCGCGGCGGCGGCGGCGCTGGAAGATCAGGCTGCGCGCCTGAACGAAGCGGTGGCGGTGTTTAAGATTACCCGCAACCAGGCAGCAAAAGCGGCTCCGGTGAAAACATATGTGCCAAAAGCACAACCTGCTGTCACCGCTTCAGAAGCAAACTGGGAAACGTTCTAACGCTTTGCCCGGTAAGGCGTAACCGCCACCGGGCAATACTCACACCTCAGAGGCCGGAACAACCCTCGGTTTTTCCGGCTTCGCTCTCACCGCAATCACTACCCCGGCCACAAGCAACAAGATCCCGCAGGCCGTGAGGAGTGGCGGTACACTCTGGCGCATCAGGAAGGTATAAAGTAATCCGGCCAGGGTTTCGAAGACAATCAGCGGCCCTAAGATCACCGTCGGCAGCTTCTGGCTGGCGATATTCCAGCACAGCGCGCCCACCCAGGAACACAGCACGGCGATGGCAACCATTAAGCCGATGAATATCCACGGTCGAGGCCCGAAGGGCAGGGTAAATTCTGGTTGCTGCTGACCTAACCAGATGCACGCCCCCACATATCCCACCAGTGACACCGGCAGCGTGACCAGTGCCTGTGCCGTCGCCCACATCATTGGATGTTTATCCGGGTTTTCCCGCAGCCAGCGAGCGTTGCGCAGGGCATACCACGCCCAGCACACCACGGAAACACACGCCAGCATGATGCCAGACCCGTAGCGCCAGAGGTTGAAATCCGTCTGCCCGTGGCGCAGTTCGGCAATATTCACACACGCCAGTCCCACGGCGATGCATGCCAGTGCTGGCACCATTTTTGACCACGCCAGTTTGCCATCGCGGTGGCTATAGAGCAGGTTCGCAAACACGGGGATCACCACCGGTAATGTACCGATAATCATGGTAGAAACCGGTGCCCCTGTACGCTGAATGGCACTCGCCAGACAGAAGTAATAGATGAGGTTACCCATCATGGTCAGCGCCAGTGCAGCGAACCAGTCCTGGCGGCTGAGCTGTCGCAGCCGCGCACGCCCCAGCCACGCTAAGGGCAGTGCAATCAGCCCCAGTGCCAGGTAACGTCCCATCGACTGCAGTACCGCCGGGTACTCTGGTACTATCAGAGGGCCGACAAAAATTAACCCCCACATCAGACCTGCAAGCAGGGCATACAACACGCCGCTAACCATTTTTCCACCCACATTGATTCACTTTGCACTCAGTGTAGAAGGGGAACATGCGCCCGTATTGTATGAGGTTGCGCATTAGCGCGTGGTCACCTGTTTCTGGTAACGCACAGGGGTGATGCCGTAACGGCGGGTAAAGGCGCGGGTCAAATGCGACTGATCGGTCAATCCGGTGGCGGCGGCCACTTCAGCGGCGGGCATACCGTGCGTCAGGAACGCTTTGGCGCGCCACAGGCGGATCGCCATCAGCATTTGATGCGGCGTAACATGGAAGTGGGCTTTGAACTGGCGCTGAAAATGGTACGGGCTGAGTGACACCACATTCGCCAGCTCGTCCAGGGTCAGCGAATGCATATAGTTGTCATGCAGATATTCGCGCACACGTGCGAACCGGTGTGCGCCTTCCTGTATCACCGGTGCGTGGCGGGCCAGCGGCTGGAAGGTCTCAATGAGATCCAGCAATAACCCTTTTTGCGCCAGCGGGTCGTCCGTATGCCACAGGCCATAAATCAGCTGGCCAATCTGGACTGAACGTTGCGGATCGTAACGCGTAACATCGCTAAACCACCACTGGCGAAGGCCGGTCACCTCTTCCAGCAAATCGGGTTCGATGTAGACCATCCGGTAGCGCCAGCCACCTTCGGTGGCAGATTCCCCCGTGTGGATCTCGTCCGGGTTCATGGTGACAACGGATTTTTCAGAGGCGAGGTGTTGCGTACCGCGATAGCGAAAGCGCTCGGCACCGGTTTCAATCGTGCCGATCCCGAAGGCTTCGTGGGTGTGGGGCTCAAAGGCGTAGTCTGAGATATGCGCGTGATAGAGTTCGAGGCCCGGCAATTGCGCCAGGTGGCGAAAGCGCGCGCTGTCTCTCTCATCAATGAACTGTTCCGGTACGCCTTGCACGGTGAGTCTCCTCGTGGGTCATCGCTTCATTATCAGAGATGACCCGAGGGGATGCCACAAAAAATAACCAGTTTGTAACAATTACAGGATAGCGCTGACGCTCTCGCTCAGTGATGTCGTTGGACGGCCGATCAGTTTGCTGAGCGTATGGCTGTCGTCAAACAAACCACCTTTCGACGCCCCCGTGTCGGAATCCGCCAGCATATCCGCCAGCCCGGCGGGCAAACCAACGCTCTTCAGCGCGGCGGCAAAATCCGCTTCGCTCAGATTCTGATAAGCCACCTGTTTCCCGCTCTGTTTGCTCAGCTCAGCCGCCAGCTCGCTCAGCGTCCACGCATTGTCGCCTGCCAGTTCGTAAACTTTGCCCGCGTGACCCTCTTCAGCAATGACTTTCGCTGCGGCTGCCGCATAATCTGCACGGGTAGCGGAGGCGATTTTGCCTTCACCAGCGGCACCGATAAATACGCCGTGTTCCAGCGCAGGCGGCGCACTCGCCAGATAGTTTTCGGTATACCAGCCGTTGCGCAGCAGGGCATAAGGGATACCTGATTTCGCCAGCGCTTTTTCGGTGGCGACGTGCTCAACGTGCAGCCCCAGTGGGGATTTATCCGCATGCAGCAGGCTGGTGTAGGCGATGAACTTCACCCCAGCCGCCCTGGCGGCGTTAATCACATTCTGGTGCTGTGTGGCGCGCTGGCCCACTTCGCTGGATGAGATCAGCAGCAGTTTATCCACGCCGTTCAGTGCGGTGGTGAAAGCCGCTTCGTCAGTGTAATCGGCCTGGCGGACGACAATACCCTGCTGGCTTAATGCCTGGGCTTTCGCCGGATTACGCACAATGGCTACAATCTGGTTTGCCGGAACGGTTTTCAGCAGTTGTTCGATAACGAGATGGCCAAGCTGGCCGGTAGCGCCGGTAATCGCGATCATGATGAATCTCCTTCGTGTTTGTCTGGTGTTGTGGCACACTATCACCTTAACTAACTTTTAGTAAGTACGTACAAAAAGGTAAGTATGAAAATGACGATCCCGACACTCAGCGAACAAATGCGCGACGGAAATCTGTTTGCCGAGCAGTGTCCTTCCCGGGACGTGCTCAAGCATGTCACCAGTCGCTGGGGCGTGCTGATTCTGGTGGCATTACGTCAGGGAACGCATCGCTTCAGTGACCTGCGCCGCAAGATGGGGGGCGTGAGCGAAAAGATGTTGGCTCAGTCGCTTCAGGCGCTGGAGCAGGACGGGTTTGTTGATCGCGTTTCGTACCCGGTCGTACCGCCGCACGTAGAGTATAGTCTGACGCCGTTAGGGGCAGAGGTGAGCGAGAAAGTGGCCGCACTGGCGGACTGGATCGAGGTGAATACGCCTCAGGTGTTGGCGAACCGCGACGATCGAGCGGCCTGATTCCCGCACTCTGGCCCTCTCCCACAGGGAGAGGGAACAGACGTGGCATTGCCGTTTGGCTTTTTACTTGCTCAAATCCACCTGATAAACCGCAAACCCGATATCATCGGTCGCGACCTTGCTCATCGGATACTGGGCTTTATCCTTAATAAATGCGGCTGCTTTATCGGATGGTGAGGTTTCAAAACGAATATCCAGCTGCGTATTGCTGTGGATCGGAGCCAGTCGCCAGTTGTTATCGACGGCCGGGTGAATTTCACCTGCCTTTTTCGACTCTGCACTGATCCATGCTGACAGCACCGAGCGGTTCTCGTCCGGTGATGCAAACGCGATGTGGCTATCACCCGTACCGGCAAACTTCCCACCGTAGGCGCGGTAGTTATTGGTCACCACCAGGAAGGTGGCATTCGGGTCAATGGCCTTGCCATTAAAGGTCAGGTTTTTGATGCGTTCCGCCTGCGGATTAATGGCCTGACATTCGCCGTCATACTTCGCGGGCTGAGTGACATCAATCTGATAATTCACCCCGTCGATGACGTCGAAATTGTAGGTGCGGAACCCATCCCAGTTAATCAACGACTGCGGTTTGCTGCTGTTGGGATCGATCTGATTAAACTGCCCGGCAGAGCACTCCAGCCACTCTTTTACTTCTTTCCCTGTGGCTTTAACCACCACCAGGGTGTTCGGGTAGAGATAGAGGTCGGCGGCGTTACGGAAGGTCAACTGGCCTTTTTCGACTTCAACATAGCTTGCCGGGTCATTCTTACGCCCGCCTACTTTGAATGGCGCAGCGGCTGACAGTACCGGCAGTTTTGCCAGATCCGGATCGCCCTGCACAAAGTGTTCGGCATAGGCTTTTTGCGCCATGTTGACCACCTGAACGGTCGGGTCATCCTGTACCAGCGCCAGGTAGCTGTACATGTTGTCGGCAGATTTACCGATCGGCTTGCTGACGAATTCTCGCGTCGCGTCATGGTCATGCTTCAGCACGTCGACCAGCTTTTTGTCTTCGCCAGCCAGTGATTTTTTGGCCGCGGCATCATAAATTGGGCGCGCTTCGGCTGTGGATTGTGTGACTTTCCAGCTGCCACCGTCGTTATTCAGCACCAGATCCACCACGCCGAGGTGGTCACCCCACATACCAGGCATCACGGACGGTACGCCATTCAATGTCCCTTTTTTGATGTCTGCACCTTTGATGCTGGCAAAATCTTTACCCGGGAAGACCGCATGAGCGTGGCCAAACAGAATTGCGTCGATGCCCGGGACTTCGCTCAGGTAGTAAACCGAGTTTTCAGCCATCGCCTGATAAGGATCGGCGGAAAGCCCGGAGTGAGCGACCACCACCACCAGATCCGCCCCTTTCTTGCGCATCTCCGGCACGTATTTACGCGCTGTTTCGGTGATGTCGTTGACGGTCACTTTGCCGTTGAGGTTGGCTTTATCCCACGTCATGATCTGTGGCGGTACAAAACCGATATAGCCGATTTTCAGCGTCTGCTTTTTACCTTCTTTATCGACGACGGCAGTTTCTTTAATCAGGTAAGGGGTAAATAACGGCTTCTGGGTCTTAACATCGATGATATTGGCGTTAACGTAGGGGAATTTAGCGCCGGCCAGCGCATCATGAAGGTATTTCAGTCCGTAGTTAAACTCGTGGTTACCCAGGTTGCCGACGGTATAATCCAGAGTGTTCATTGCCTTATACACCGGATGGATCTCGCCTTTTTTCAGCCCCTTCGCTGCCATATAGTCGCCAAGCGGACTACCCTGAATTAAATCTCCGTTGTCGACCAGGACACTGTTTTTTACTTCACCTCGTGCGGCGTTGATCAAACTTGCCGTGCGTACCAGTCCGAATTTTTCGGTCGAGGTATCTTTGTAGTAATCGAAGTCCATCATGTTGCTGTGCAGGTCGGTGGTTTCCAGAATACGGAGATCTACCGTCGCCGCCTGAACGCTTGCCGCAATCAGCGTCGCCAGGAGCGTTGCGCTAAACTTAATCATCAGAGGAGTCCTTTTTTCGATCCAAGCCACAAAAGAATATGTATGTATATTTTGTTGCTTACAGAATTGTGAATCCTGCCAGAAAAAAGTGCGTTTAAACCGGAATTGCTTCACAGATAGCGGAATTGTTCACATTACGATATAACTAAAACAATAAGTTATGCCCACTGCGTTAACGAAGAGGTGGAGAATGTTAGATAAGATTTGTCAGCTCGCACGGGATGCGGGTGATGCCATCATGCAAGTGTATGATGGTGCAAAACCAATGGATGTTGTCAGCAAAGCGGACGACTCCCCGGTTACGGCGGCGGATATCGCGGCGCATGGTGTGATCCTCAAAGGGTTGCAGGCCCTGACGCCAGAAATCCCCGTTTTGTCAGAAGAGGCACCGCAGGGCTGGGATGAACGCCAGCACTGGCAGCGTTACTGGCTGGTAGACCCGCTGGATGGCACCAAAGAGTTCATCAAGCGCAACGGTGAGTTCACCGTGAATATCGCCCTGATTGAAAAGGGGAAAGCGGTACTCGGTGTGGTATACGCACCGGTGATGAAAGTCATGTACAGCGCGGCGGAAGGTAAGGCCTGGAAGGAAGAGTGCGGCGTGCGTAAGCAAATTCGGGTGCGCGATGCGCGTCCACCGCTGGTGGTCATCAGCCGTTCGCACAGCGACAGCGAACTGCAGGAATACCTGCAGCAGCTGGGTGAACACCAGACTACCTCGATTGGCTCATCACTGAAATTCTGCCTGGTGGCGGAAGGTCATGCGCAGCTTTACCCACGCTTTGGGCCTACGAATGTCTGGGATACAGCGGCAGGCCATGCGGTTGCAGTGGCTGCCGGTGCGCATGTTCATGACTGGCAGGGTAAGCCGCTGGACTACACCCCGCGCGAATCATTCCTGAACCCCGGCTTCCGTGTTTCTATCTACTGAGCCAGCAGTTTGTGCAGCAGTGCAATCACCTGCTGCACTTCTTCCTGGGTCAATGCCCCGTCTTTAGCCCACTGCACGCGGCCCTCTTTATCCAGCACGATAATTGCCGAACTCTCTTCTTCCAGCTGCCAGGCTTTGCGCGCTATGCCGTTACTGTCGACGATAAACTGTGACCACGGATAGAGCTGTTTATTGCTCTCCAGGCTTGAGCGAACAAACATCCCGGAGCCGGGAATGGCATCGTCGGTGTTAACAATGGTGGTGGTCTGGTAACGGTCATGGGGGAATTTTGCGGCCTTGATTGCTTCCACCAGATTCGCGTTTTTCTCTTTTGCTGATGTACGTCCGGCAATATGTTGTACAACTCTCACTTTGCCCGCGAGCTGCGCGCTATTCCAGGGTTTGTAGCTAAACTTATCATTGTCGAGAATCAGTTCTCCCCGGTCAGCAATCCCGACCGGCGGCACACGTTGTCCGTTTTCAAAGTTGTGTGCGCAAGCCCACAGGGGCAGGAGCAGGCATGCTGCTGCCAGGATATTACGTAGGGTCATGGTGTTTCCTTATTGTTTGCAGGTGATCCGACCACTTGGTCTTACGCTTTTAATCATAAGTGCGATCAATGTGGTTTTCCCGCAATCCCAATGCCAGTTTGCGGGTCAACGCACATATCCATGAAAAAACGACGGCTTATACTGCGTCCGCTCACGGTTTGCAAAGATTGTTCTGAATAATTGTAATAAAACGGTAAATAAACTTATGCATACTGGGTATCAATAGTTTTCTGATCTATAGTCAATGGGCACTAAAATTTGCGCTCAGGACAGTCGGGCCGATTGTGGCACCGCAAGAGCGTATGATTCGCAGGAGATACAAGAATGAAAATTTTCCAACGCTACAACCCGCTTCAGGTGGCGAAGTACGTGAAGATCCTGTTCCGTGGACGGTTGTATATCAAGGATGTTGGCGCTTTTGAGTTCGATAAGGGCAAGATCCTTATCCCAAGAGTGAAGGACAAACAGCACTTGTCTGTGATGTCCGAAGTCAACCGTCAGGTTATGCGTCTGCAAACTGAGATGGCTTAACCAGCGTGCTATGCAGTTGTTTAAAAAAACGGCTCCCGATGGGAGCCGTTGATGTATGAGGGGTATGCAGGGCGTTACGCCGACACCTTCTCTTCCGCTTCTGACAGCTTCGGTACCAGCACGGTCGGTTTATTATCAATACGCGTCACCAGCAGCTGGTCGATGCGGTAGTTATCAATATCCACCACTTCAAACTTGTAGCCGGAGAACTTCACCGAGTCGGTACGTTTCGGGATTTTACGCAGCATAAACATCATAAAACCACCGATCGTCTCGTAGTTGCCGGACTGTGGGAATTCGTCGATGTCCAGTACGCGCATGACGTCATCAATCGGCGTACCGCCATCAATCAGCCACGAGTTTTCGTCACGCTGAACAATCTGCTCTTCCATACCCTGGCCGACCAGGTCGCCCATCAGCGTGGTCATGACGTCGTTCAGGGTGATGATACCCACCACCAGTGCGTATTCGTTCATGATAACCGCGAAGTCTTCACCGGCGGTTTTGAAACTTTCCAGCGCTTCAGAGAGCGTCAGAGTATCTGGCACAATCAGGGTGTTGCGGATCTGTACGCCGCTGTTGAGCGCCAGGCTCTGGTTCGCCAGTACGCGGTTCAGCAGATCTTTGGAATCGACATAACCGATGATGTGGTCAATATCTTCGTTACATACCAGGAACTTAGAATGCGGATGTTCCGCCACTTTGTTCTTCAGGCTCTGTTCGTCTTCATGCAGATCGAACCAAATCACGCTTTCACGGCCAGTCATGGAGGACGGCACGGTGCGGGATTCCAGTTCGAACACGTTCTCGATCAGCTCATGCTCTTGTTTACGCAGTACGCCAGCCAGCGCCCCGGCTTCCACCACGGCATAAATGTCGTCGGAAGTGATGTCATCTTTACGCACCATTGGCAGCTTAAAGATGCGGAAAATCATGTTGGCCAGGCCGTTGAAGAACCACACCAGCGGGCGGAACACGAACAGACAGAAGCGCATCGGGTTGATGATACGCAAAGCCACAGCTTCTGGCGCAATCATACCGATGCGTTTCGGAGTCAGGTCGGCGATCAGAATGAACATACCTGTCACCAGCGAGAAGGAGAGAATAAAGCTGAGTTGTTCTGCAAGTTCTGCGGACATGTACTGAATAAAGAGGCTATGGAAGGCCGGGGAAAACGCAGCGTCACCCACGATACCACCCAGAATGGCGACAGCGTTCAGGCCAATTTGCACCACGGTAAAGAACGTACCCGGGTTCTCCTGCATTTTCAGAATGCGTGAGGCATTGATGTTGCCTTCATCGGCAAGCAGTTTTAGTTTGATTTTACGGGAGGCGGCCAGCGAGATCTCCGATATCGAGAAAAATGCACTGACGGCAATAAGACAAAGTATTACTAAAATACTGTTTAACATAGTTTATCCGGCTTCTCGCCAGATCCTCGGAAGGGAAGTTAGTCACGTTTGTGTGAAAACACTATTGAACACCAGCTCGTAGCGTTGAGCCGATTATTTCAGCGGGTAGTATAGCGTAAAGGAGTGTAAACCCGCCAGAGGTCACGTTTTACGCTTAAGTACCGAGAAGTGTTGTGCTTGGGAATTGATGGGAACCATTCTCATTTAAAGAGGGTTTTCATGCAATCTTTACCAGATCTTTATCCAATCTTTATACAGCAAAATGTACGTTTTTTAGACAGGACAGCTTCCTCTGAATGCTCTTTTATGTGGCAGCGTCGATTAGCTGGGAAACTTCTTCGAGTTAGCCTACGCACTCAGGACAGAAATGTGGCTCAGTATCGTGCCGTAAAGCTCACTGAAGCCTTTATAAGGCTCTCTCAGCTAATGGGAAATACAAATCCACTATTGATTCGTGAAACGCTTCTAAAGGCCAGAGATAAGCAAATAGAGGATGAATTTTTATCCGCCGTCTCTGTATGTCATGTATCGCCGCATCCAGTAATACAAGAAAAGAGCATTTCCCCTCTATTGTCATCAGTACTTAATGAGTGGCTTGAGGAGATGAGTTCTGATTGGGCGAAGAGTACCAAAGTGCTTAATGAGAGAACGGTGAATGGTTTCCTGGAATGGTGTGGGGATATCCCAGTAGCTTCAGTTACGAAAAAGACGGTGAGTACTTATAAAAAGTTTCTTGATAAGTCGGGTAAGTCACCTCGATCCAGACAAGATGCCATTATTAAGGTTTCTGCGATGTTCAATTTCGCTATGAAGCAACGTGATTACATCGTGAAGAATCCTTTTTTGGGGATGAACTATAAGAATGTTGAAAATGTGAGTATTAAAACGGGTGTTTCATTAAGGGAGCATCAAAAAATAATTTCTTCTGAGCATGTTGGCAATACCAGATCTTTATGGTGGTTACTAAACCTACTTTTTTACACAGGAGTACGTATTGGTGAGGCGATCCAAATCTCTTCAAATGATTATATTGAGAAAGAAGACCAAGGAATACTCATCAAATGTATCAGCATTAATGATGCTGGTACTAAAACCGTTAAGAATAACGAGTCAATTCGCGATATACCTTTAAGTGATAGTCTTCTAAAGGCTGGTATATGGGAAGAGAAACCAATATATCATTGGGTTAATAATTCATCTGCAAGTAATGCCGTAAGCAAGGCTTTCAAAAAAGCAGGTATGAAACATACAGCACATGACTATAGATATGGTTTGTCAGACCGATTGAGAGATCTTCAAGAAGTACCAGACCATATAAGATTCTCGATACTTGGACATGCTCATCGAACAATGACGGATAGAACATACAGGAGTAAACAACCACTTCTGCAAATGAAACAAGTGATTGATCGTATCTGAATTAAAAGCAAGCACATGGATGTGTTATCGTGAAGTACATTACTTTGAATCATTTGTGAAATTCTTTCCCTTTATATCCTATACTAAAAGGAATAATGAATTTATAAAAATAATGTGAGGTTTAAATTATGAGAATGAAAGAACATTATTATGATAAGACAATATCTTATTATAAGTTATTAGAGGAAGAGTATGAATGTATTATAAGGGAAGAGGAAAGGGTGTTTTCTAAAGACAGTAATAAGAGATTGTTAATAAAAACAAAAGTAAGCAACGCTAAAAAATAATCCACATTCATTTTTATTTTATGTGTTTTTATATGTGCTGAATATTTTTGTCACTTTTTATTTTTATCCTTTGGTTATAATGCTGAAATTTTCAAAATATTTTCAATGAGTAACCGATTCCTTAGTTTTTTTGTTGTGCGATAGAAACAGGTGCGTTGTTATTATTTCATAATCTAAAGGCGGGTTACTTAGCAATACTTAGTAATACAAGCTATTAAATATAAATGTACTAAAAAATGCATATTCCATTCCCTATAAATATCGGTAGATATTTATAGGGAGAGAATGAAAAAAAATGAAATGAATTTAAATTATGTCCTATACTATATGTATAGTTAAAAATCCTGTTGGTGTACCCGTTAGTCGTGGGGTAATGATAAGAGCGTCATTATCCTTGGTATAATAAATTAAAACCTGACCCTATCGACAAGTAGATGGCAGATGAGTTGTTCAACAGAACGCAGTGCAAATGAAACCCGTGCAAATTTCCCGAGCGTAAATTCCAGACAAAAAAGACGAAAACGCAGGAGTCACGGCAATGTGGCACTATAAAGGAATCGGATAATACCCCGTAGATTCCCTTGATAGACATATAAGGCCAATCCTTACCAAATGGTATAAGGGAGTCTATTACTTCTAATAGATTCTGTGGCGAATTTATACAATATAGATCCGTCCAGAATTTGAGAAGTACTTAGACGCTTATAGGAGTTATTCATACAGCTTTTATAAGAAGAGTAGTGATGAGCTACGACCGTTGCAGAGAATGGCGATAGGAAGAAACAGGGCAACCCGCTTCCGCTTGAGTACAATATAGTTGTATTCAAAATTCGCTGTATGAAATGTTGATGAGTATCAGCGTCAAGAAATACAAACTAATTGTATATCTTGAATTTCTTCCCCCTTAGTGGGGGGATCGAAATGTATCCAAGAAATCCCGTCAAGGGGTAACGCTGTTAAAGCTAAGCATCAAAATAAATGAATTGAATGAGAGGCAAGCGAACGTAGTTCGTTGGTCACGAATGAAAATTCTGACTTGCCCGTAGGGCAGTCACATTATCTAATCTATAACAATGAGTTCAATGAATGTGATATCGAAAGGATTCTTTTTTAATCTTTATCAAATATACCCCTTGTACTAAGTGATTTATATATTTTAGTCATGTATGAATGAGAAAAGATTATCCGTTATGAATATTCGGCATGTACCCGATAAATTCATCAATTGGTTAAGTAGTAATAGAAATAGTACACAGGAAGTGGATGTTGTGGGTTCTAAGACAGAAAGAGTTAAAGCATGTGATCGATTCTACCTATTGAAAAACATATGATTAATAGATGTCAATAGATAAAAACGATCGATTATAAAATATCGATCGATTAAATCGATCAATTTCGTGAGGTATGTTATGATTGTTAGTGTTACTAACTGTTTTTTAAGGGGATTTATGGCTTTTTTAATTGTTGTAATCATCTGTTTAGTCCTTACCGCCGTTACATACAAAACATGGTCAAAACGCTGTATCAGTAGAGGGAAAGGAAGAACCAGCACTGTAATTACCTCTCTATTACTAAGTTTCGTGGTACTTACAGTTACCTTCGTCATTGGCGTCATCAGTTTCATTCCGGCAAAATCAGGGGCTGTGAGTACCGTTACAGAATCCATGCCATCTGAGCGAGAACAGAAGGCAAAAAGGTATATCGAGAGTAAAATTAACAGCCTCAATAGGAGTAGTGGTAAGTACTTAGTAGCTGAAAATATCTACAAGCAACATGGCGTTTGGGTTGATGATTATATTGCTATTCAAAAGAAATCATGCTCACGTGAATTCAATCGACTTTTAGCTGCTAATGCAGCATCTGAGCAAGCCATTGAGTACTGGAATCAAACCTCTGATTCTTTGACCCGGTCGGGCGTTTCGCCATTTGCAGGGGGGAGAAACCCTACTACAGATCCCGAAATTCAAAGAACCAGGAATGACATCGATTTTGCTCGTTCCCAATTAGATAAATGTGGTGTAGCTCATCTTAATGAGATAGAACACCGTGTTACAGTACAAATTGATAATTAAAATAGGCTTAGTATTATGTATTTTAAAGCGGTAATTATAAGTTCAAGCTTACTATTGTGTTTATCAGCCTCTGCTGAAGAACTGAAGCAAGATATTGATAGTAAATTAAAAAAATGCAAAATGGATGCTGTTAGTACTATTGACTTACAGAATTGCTATATCAAAGCTACAACTGAATGGGATTTAGAACTGGGGAACCAGTACAAATTACTAATGAATGGTCAATCTGATAACGTGCGTATTGCTCTCAGAGACTCACAAAGACAATGGATTAAATATAGAGATCAGTATGCTTCTGCCATGGATGTATTCTACAAACAACAAGGTGGTACTATTTCATCATTAAATGTTGCTGAATCTAAACTCAACATTACTCGTGATAAAGCAATTGATCTTTATCGATTAAGAAATAGTAGTGATTTATCATCGCCAGCAACGGTAGACAATAATAAAATAGAAAGCATTGAAGTTAATAATAGCGTTGGTGAAGAAAAGGTAAATGAAAAAGTTGTTTCAACCGTATCAAATAATGATGCCTCCGATTCAAAGGTACGGGTGTGTAAATTTGTAATACAAGCTGATAAAACTATTAAGGAAATGCCTGGGTTCTTCGCAGAGAATAAAATGACTGTATTAGATAAAGGGACACAATTCACAGTACTTACTGGCGATTATTTTAATATACCAGATAAATTAATTAGCCCCGATCATTTAACTTCAGTAAAAAATAAAATGTTCGGCACAGGAAGTCAACAAAAGGATGGTACTGTTTCAACTTTTTCTAAAGATAGCTCTAATTATGTAGTCACTACGTGGGCGAATACAGCATTTAAGCACACAAAATTTCAATTAACTCTTTATGCTTGTAAATGATGTGAGTTTTAAGTTTTTTTAAAACCTTTCAAGGTAGCTTAGGCTACCTTTTTTATTGCCATCGATATGTTAGGGCTGGTGGGAAGCCGCTATTAATGATTCTTAAAGTACTTTCATCACACCATTCACACAGCAAAACGCCGAACATAAGGTAATCTTCTGTTCCAGGGTTAAAATAATTGTGCATTAAGTCATGCAAAGTACATTCTGTTTCTGTGAAGGCATTCGTTTTTTCATTTCTCATTCAAGCCGCTACACTGTTCATTTCTTTCTTTATGCGGCTGATGGTATTGGTACTTACACCGAATTCAGCAGCTACAGAGCGAACACTTCCGCCAGATGTCAATGCCGCGACGATTTCAGTACGCGGGATGCTTCTGCCATTTCCCCGCCCGGAAATACGCCCAGCAGCTTTAGCCGCTTCATACCCTTCACGCTGACGAAGTAGCATTTGCTCACGTTCCATTTGAGCGATTCCCCCAAGTAACGTTAAAACAAGATTACCTGTTGGGGAGTTGTCCCCTGTTTTAATTCCTTCTTTATAAAACTGGATCGCGACACCTCGTTTAGTCAATGCATCTACGGTTGATAGAAGGTCTGCTGTATTACGGGCAAGGCGGCTGATGTCATGCACATGTAAAGTATCCCCCTCGCGTAAGTACTCCATCATCGCTAAGAATGCTTCACGATTGGTATCTTTCGCACTTACTTTCTCAGTGAATGTTTTGTCAAAGGTGATCCCAGTATCTGCTAATTGTCGATCGCTGTTTTGTTGCAAGCTGGATACGCGAATATAAGCGACGTGTGCCATGTCAAAGTCTCTTGATGTTTCGATTTGTATGTTGCGATTTATTATAAGGTGTAGCGATGAAAAATCAAGGCAGATCGCTACGTCTAATCAGGTTTAAAGGGAAATTTGATGTGTAGCGATTAAGGATGCTAAATCGCTACATAAAACATAGCGGCCTACTAATAACTTTGAGTTTCCATCACTCTATGGATTAGCGTGCTAATTAATTGTATTGATAAGGATCAGATTATTTTTTATCTGTGGAACTGAATAAGAATGATGGAAAAAAAATAGCATCAAGTATATCATTTCATATGTTGAAATTTGAAAATGATTTTCATGACGAATTTGAGATAGTTATAAATGGAGATTATATGCTGCTAAGATTTTCTGGTGGAAATTATAAAGCGTTTGAGTCTTTTCAACTTGACCTAAAACCATTAACAATACTTTTGGGGGCTAATAGTTGCGGTAAAAGTGCAATATTAAACTCCTTCTTAATGTTAGCACAATCGATTGAAACATCCTCTCGTACTGAAACACCATTCCGTTTAAATGGGAATAGAGTTGGAATGGGGGAGTCATTAAATATAATTAAAGACAAAGATTCTGAAAATATTTTATCGTTTGCATTTGAATTTGATGATCAGACCTCGATTAAGTCTCAAATAGATGCTGCTAAAAGAGAATGTGTAGAGACACATTTTGCTTTTTCGAGATATATATTTCAATCATTACGGCGAAACAAATTTTTATACGATAAAGTTTTTCCATTATTAAATGAATTGGAGGAGTCCTATTACTCACATGATAGTTTTAATAACCGACAACTAAAGAAGATATCTTCAAAAATATGTTCAATTATTAGAATATATCGTGCAAACAAAGATGATATAACTGTAAGAACAAAGTTAATTCACTCCAAAGTGTTGAGTGATTTTTTGGATAATGTATCTTATCAGCGGATTAATGATTGTCTTAATGGCGTTTTGACTGTACCATTGTCTAAATTAGCTGCACAGAAAATTTCCTTTAAATTCTTATATAATAAGAGAAAGGATTACCTTCATATTGTCGAAGCAAAACTTACAAACAAAATTGATGAAGTTATATTGTGTGTAAAAATCGAACGTCAAAATGAAATTGAACTTTCTTCTGATATCATTAATAATGATATTCTTAGACGCTCAAAAAACGACATCAAAAATTTCATTGATTTTAATTCTTTGATTGTGTTCAATAACGACTCTGGTGTTCGTTCCTCACCGGGTTCTTATTTCTCTGAATCAATTAATCCGGTTGCTGTTTATTTTTCAAAAGTTCTTGCGGCATCGTTCAAAGAATTAAAAAAATCTTTTCATGGTGTGAATATAAACCATGTAAGTCCTTTAAGGGCCTTACCTCAGCGATATTATTTGTTAGATAAAGCGATTTACCACAACCAGCTAAATGCTCTCGATGGCACAGAGTTGGCTGAGGTTTTAAAAAATAATGAGCATATTAAAGATTCAATAAATGAACTTCTCTCTGAGTTTAATATTGCTGTCGAAGTTGAGAAAGTAAACGATATTATTCATAAAATAACAGTAAACCAAGATGCTGTTAACCTGGAGTTGACTGATGTAGGCTTCGGTATTTCTCAAGTTTTACCTATTTTGGTTCAGGCATATTTATCTCCAGCTTATTCAATAACCATAATTGAACAGCCTGAAATCCACTTGCACCCAAAAATGCAAGCATGGTTGACTGATGCATTAATTAAAATAGCACTAACTTCATTTAAGAAATTTGTCATTGAAACACATAGTGATGCATTGGTTCGAAGATTACGTTTGCGAATAGTCGACGAAGATAATCCTTTAACTGAACAAGATTTAGCGATGTATTATTTGGAGCGTGATAAATTAGGGAACAAAACAAATATAAGAAGAATTCCTGTTTCTCCAGATGGAGATATTACATGGCCTTCTGAATTCATGGATGTTGAGATTAGCGATACCCTTCTTATTCAGCAAAAGAAATTAGAGAGAATGTTGAACGATAAAGGGTCTAAATAATATGCCAAGTGCCCATTGTGTTTGCCCTGAATTTATTGCTAATCATATTTCTGATCCTTTGGTTTTTAATAATGTGTTTCTTGGTGTTTTGTTACAATCAGATGATCAAATCATAACTGATTCTAAAGGAATTTTGTCTTATGAATATAGTAAAGCTGTTGAAAATGATTCTAATGCCTTCTCTTTATATAAAGTTTGGCAAAGCCAATTAGATGCACGTACCGATGGGAAGTTGTTAAAAACTGAAACTGAAGTGACTTCTTCCTTCGAGGAAATAATATTCGATGTTGTGCAAAAAGCAGCGACAACGTTTGATAAACATATCATAACCTCTAATAATGAACGCTATCGTCCATTCATATCTGAACTCACCCGACAAAGAATTTCTCTTTATAACTTGCAAAACTTGACTCCTTCAAACATACATAAAGCTTTGAGTAAAAAAATATCATTTGAAGAACTTTCTCATGATATTGGATGGATACTTCACAGATTAGCAAGAACAAAAAGTAAAGGTACAACTGAAGATGACTTTAATGATCATCTACGTAATTTGTTATTATTCAAGCATTACGAAGTTAAAGATCAAACAAGAGAGGGAGTATCATCTGCTGGAAATAGTGCTGGAGAATTAGATTTAGTAATAGAAGAAAAGGGTTTTCTGTTTACTATCATTGAGGCTATGATTTTAGAGAGTGTCGACTCTTCGTATATAAGAACGCACTATAAGAAATTGTTGAATAATTATAATCCTTTAGGGGTTGATAAGAACTTTTTGATAACTTACTACACAGGCTCTCGATTTGAAGAATGGTGGCGAAGATATTTTAACTTCATTCGTGACATAAGTACGGATGTTTTTGAACTGTCAGGTGATATATCTTTGACTGATACTGTAGAGGAGGCAACATTGTATTCTTCTTTGAAAAAATTAACTCAGCATTTTGAAATTAATGGTAGGCATACCTGTTGCGTGCATTATGCGGTTAAATTTTGACATGTATTGAAATTATTGATGCTATTCTCTTGTGTAGAGAATAGCATTATCCCTGTAAATGAAAGTTTATTATTTTTATGATGGGTAATTGTTTTGAAATTAATTGTGGTTTGTTTTAAATAAGACAAGAGACAAGCAATAATAGCTACAAATTGAGATTATTTAATTTAGTGCCTAAATGCAAATCTCCATTATCATATACATAAACTTGATCTCTTCTTTACTTTCTTCTAAGGTTTAAGCTTCAATAACCACCATCAAACCCGCACCAACACTGACATTCTGACCCAGTAAAGTGGATTCAAAATGGCTGTTTAACAGTTTCAAGGGTTCTTTAATTAATAAAATAGGCCAGCGAAATTTCGCTGGCCTATTTTTATCTTCTGTTTTTAGTTGTGAAAACATAAAGTAAAGTGTTTTATTCAAGATGAGAAAATATTTCTTGATTATTTTATAGTATTGTTAAGTTTAGTTGGCTACCTTTTTTATTAAAATGGTTAAACACCTTGTTAAAATATTCCATGTCTGGAGTTGAACCGCATATTTTCATTAATTCAGAGCCAATCGGTGTCAGTAAGGCTGTTCCTGTGTTCATTGTCCATTCATTTTTACTCTCATTATTAAACTCAACGCTAACAGGAATTCCATAATAGGATATTCTACCTTTCTTTCCATTAAAGGTGAGATTGTATCCAAGGCCTTGTTGAATTACACCTAAAGAATCTAAGGTCGATAATTGTATGAAGGATATCTCATCCGTATCACCGTTATCATCCAATAAAAGGATTGGTGTTAAGATACTTGCTTGCCAAACAAATCTACCAAAGTAAGTTATTAAATTTGCTTCGTCTTTATTTAATGTAGACAATAACTTTATCGTTCTTTTACTAAAAGAGCCTTCTGATTTAGCTTCTTCAGAAAGTATCCTCGCCCAAAGTGTTTGCATTTCTTTATCATTAATATCTTCACATTCTTTAAAAAATGCATTAATCCAGTCTTCATTAATATCGCTAATGTTATCATTTTCATTGAGATTCATGGCAGCTTGGATTGATATGCTTTCAATATTTTCTTGACGTTTCGACTCTTTTTTTAAAAACCTCTCAACAGCTCTTTTTTCGATACCCTCAAGCTCCAATTTAGAAATGAGTTGTGTGCGATTAGCATCGGCCTCAGCCTTAGCAAGCTTTCTTATTTTTGTTGGTTCGTACAACACACCAATTGCATCACTGATTTTTTCAATTAACTTTGCTCCAGGTTTAGATAATCCAGAGAGACTAAGATCTATAAGACTCATATATCCTCTTTATAAAAGTACTTATGGCAGCAGTTATAGTGGCGTTATATAGTTTATTCTATTCATTTGTTTTGTTAAAGGGATGTTCGATTAGAAATCTGAACAATTAAGAGGGAAATAAAATTAGCACCCTGGATTAAAATTATCAAAAATATCCATCCAAACAATTAACTTGTTGAAATGAATCATTATTTTCAGCTTAAACTATGTGAGATTGCTTAAGAGAATTTAAAATTTCGCAGATTGAGCCTGTTATAAGTGTTTAATGGAAAATCATTATCATATACATAAACTTGATCTCTTCTGTACTTTCTTCTAAGGTCCAAGCTTCATTAACCACCATCAAACCCGCACCAACACTGACATACTACCCCAGTAAAGTGGATTCAAAATGGCTGTTTAACATAGTTTATCCGGCTTCTCGCCAGATCCTCGGAAGGGAAGTTAGTCACGTTTGTGTGAAAACACTATTGAACACCAGCTCGTAGCGTTGAGCTGATTATTTCAGCGGGTAGTATAGCGTAAAGGTATGTAAACCCGCCAGAGGTCACGTTTTTGGCTAAAAAATGGTGATTTTCAGACCAGGTAACCTCCGTCGCTGCCCGGTCTGAGCGATCCTTATGCAAGTTGTGGTGGCAGGCACACGCCGATACCACCAATGCCACAGTAGCCATACGGGTTTTTATGCAGGTACTGCTGGTGGTCGTCTTCGGCATAGTAGAACGGTTTCGCAGCGGTAATTTCCGTCGTGACCTGACGATCGTCACCGGCGGTGTGCATTGCGCTCTGGAAGCGCTCCAGGCTGGCGCGCGCCGCCGTTTCCTGCTCTGGCGTGAGCGGGTAAATCGCAGAGCGATACTGGGTGCCGTGATCATTACCCTGACGCATACCCTGCGCCGGGTCGTGATTTTCCCAGAAGACCTGCAGCAGTTGCTCGTAGCCTGTCACGGCTGGGTCATACACCACGCGCACCGCTTCGGCATGACCGGTTTCGCCGGAGCACACTTCACGGTAGGTTGGGTTTGGCGTGTAGCCTCCGGTGTAGCCCGCAGCGGTGCTGTAAACGCCGGGTAGCTGCCAGTAGAGACGTTCGACGCCCCAGAAGCAGCCCATCGCAAACAGGGCGATTTCCATTCCTTCCGGGACATTTGTCATGGAATGACCGTTTACAGCATGCAAGGTCGCCACAGGCATTGGGGTATTCCGTCCCGGTAATGCATCGGCCTGAGAAACAAGATGCTTTTTGTCGAATAAACTCACGGTGGGGCCTCCGGGTAGCGATGTTTCGGTTAAGGTTGTCACGAAGCGTTTAATTGAACACAATAAATACGCTAAATGAGTCTAGATTTAATCATAAGAAATATTTGGGTATTACACCCTTTTTCAACCCATGAATTGGGTTTTGGGCTGATAAGCCGTAGAGGACCGCGGAGCGGCACTTCATTTGCTTCCAGGGGTGGAAACAAGGATATTCAGGAGAAAACGTGCCAAAGATCCGCCAGTTATGTTTAGTCAGTTTATTACTGACAAGCGGAGTCGCCAGCGCGGCGAATGTTCGTTTGCAGGTTGAGGGGTTATCCGGAGCGCTGGAAAAAAACGTGCGTGCACAGCTGTCGACGATCCAGAGTGACGAAGTGACGCCGGACCGGCGTTTTCGTGCGCGCGTGGATGATGCGATCCGCGAAGGGCTGAAGGCTCTGGGGTATTACGAACCCACCATTGATTTTGATCTTCGCCCGCCGCCAAAGAAGGGGCGACAGGTTTTGATTGCCCGCGTCTCGCCGGGCGAACCGGTACTGATTGGCGGTACTGATGTTGTGTTACGCGGTGGCGCACGTACAGACCGGGATTACCTGGAATTGCTCAGCACGCGGCCTAAAATCGGTACCGTGCTTAATCACGGTGACTACGACGATTTCAAAAAAGAGCTGACGAGCGTGTCGCTGCGTAAGGGCTACTTCGACAGCCAGTTCAACAAAAGCCAGCTGGGTATTGCGCTGGACAGACACCAGGCCTTCTGGGATATCGACTACGACAGCGGTGAACGCTATCGCTTTGGTGACGTGACGTTCGAAGGCTCGCAAATTCGTGATGAATACCTGCAAAACCTGATCCCCTTCAGGAAGGGGGACTACTACCAGTCAAAAGACCTGGCAGAACTAAACCGTCGTCTGTCGGCAACCGGGTGGTTTAACTCCGTTGTTGTCGCGCCAGAGTTTGATAAATCACGTAAAACGAAAGTGTTGCCGCTGCACGGCGTGGTTTCGCCGCGCACAGAGAACACCGTTGAGACAGGGCTCGGTTATTCGACTGACGTCGGTCCGCGCGTGAAGGCGACGTGGAAAAAACCGTGGATGAACTCCTGGGGCCATAGCCTGACCACCAGTGCCAGTATCTCCGCACCGGAACAACAGCTCGATTTCAGCTACAAAATGCCGTTGCTGAAAAATCCGCTGGAGCAATATTACCTCGTTCAGGGCGGCTTTAAGCGTACCGACCTGAACGATACCCGGGCGGATTCCACCACGCTCGCCGTTTCGCGTTACTGGGATCTTTCCAGCGGCTGGCAGCGCGCTATCAACCTGCGCTGGAGCCTTGACCACTTTACCCAGGCTAACGTTACCAACACGACCATGCTGCTGTATCCGGGCGTGATGATCAGCCGCACCCGTTCACGCGGCGGCCTGATGCCCACCTGGGGCGACTCCCAGCGTTATTCTGTTGATTACTCCAGTACGATGTGGGGTTCTGACGTCGACTTCGCGGTCGTGCAGGCGCAAAACGTCTGGATCCGCACGCTGTACGATAAACACCGCTTCGTGGTACGCGGGAACCTCGGCTGGATTGAAACCGGGGACTTCGACAAAGTTCCGCCCGATCTGCGTTTCTTCGCCGGTGGCGACCGCAGTATTCGCGGCTACAAGTACAAATCCATTTCGCCAGAAAACGATAAAGGTCAGCTGACCGGGGCATCAAAGCTGGCGACCGGCTCGCTGGAATATCAGTACAACGTCAGCGGGAAATGGTGGGGCGCGATGTTTGTCGATGGTGGTGAGGCGGTGAACGACATCCGTACAAACGATTTTAAAACCGGCGCAGGCGTTGGCGTGCGCTGGCAGTCTCCCGTTGGGCCAATCAAGCTCGACTTCGCCGTTCCGGTGGGAGACAAAAAGGAACACGGTTTACAGTTTTACATCGGTCTGGGGCCTGAATTATGAGTTTATGGAAGAAGATAAGCCTCGGGGTGTTGATTTTTATCGTGCTGCTGCTCGGCACGGTGGCGTTTCTGGTCGGTACGACAACCGGCCTGCATCTGGTGTTTAACGCGGCAAACCGCTGGGTTCCGGGGCTGGAAATTGGCCAGGTGACAGGCGGCTGGCGCGATCTGCGTCTGAAGAATGTTCGTTATGCGCAACCAGGCGTAGCGGTCAACGCGGGGGAATTCCACCTGGCGGTCAAGCTGGGCTGCCTGCGGGACAGCAAGCTGTGTGTGAACGATCTGTCGCTAAAAGATGTGAATGTGGCGATTGATTCGAAAAAAATGCCGAAATCAGCACCGGTTGAAGAAGAGGACAGCGGCCCACTGAACCTCTCCACGCCGTACCCGATTGCGCTCTATCGCGTGGCGCTGGATAACGTCAATATCAACATAGACGACACCACCGTGTCGGTGATGGATTTCACCTCCGGCCTGCGCTGGGAGGAGAAGAACCTGACTCTGACGCCAACCTCCCTGCAGGGGCTATTGATTGCGCTGCCGAAAGTGGCGCAGGTGACTCAGGAGAAGATCGTCGAGCCGAAGATCCAGAACCCGCAGCCGGAAGAAAAACCGCTGGGTGAAACGCTGAAAGATCTCTTCTCGAAACCTGTTTTACCGGAGATGACGGATGTTCATCTGCCGCTGAACCTCAATATCGAAGAGTTTAAGGGTGAGCAGCTGCGTCTGACCGGTGATACCGATCTGACGGTCTATAACCTGCTGCTTAAAGTCAGCAGCATTGACGGCAATATGAAGCTCGACGCGCTGGATGTTGATACCAGCCAGGGCTCCGTCAATGCGTCTGGTCATGCGCTACTGCGCGATAACTGGCCGGTGGATATCACGCTGAACAGTGCGCTCAACATCGACCCGTTGAAGGGCGAGAAAGTGAAGGTAAAAGTCGGCGGTGCGCTGCGCGACAAACTGGATGTTGGCGTGAACCTCTCCGGCCCGGTAGATATGGTCTTGCGGGCGCAGGCACAGCTGGCGGAAGCCGGGTTGCCTCTCAATCTCGATATTGTCAGCCAGCAGCTTTACTGGCCATTCACCGGCGAAAAACAGTTCCAGGCCAACGACCTGAAGCTGAAGCTGAGTGGCAAGATGACCGGTTACACGCTGTCGTTCCGCACGGCAGTGAAGGGGCAGGGCGTGCCGCCAGCGACTATCACGCTGGATGCAAAGGGTAACGAACAGCAGGTTAATCTCGACAAACTGACCGTTGCGGCGCTGGAAGGGAAAACGGAACTGACCGCTTTACTCGACTGGCAGCAGGCGATCAGCTGGCACGGCGAGCTGAAGCTGACGGGCATCAACACGGGGAAAGAGGTACCGGACTGGCCGTCTAAACTTGATGGCCTGATCAAAACGCGCGGCAGCCTGTACGGTGGCTCGTGGCAGATGGATGTGCCGGAAATTAAGCTCACCGGTAACGTGAAGCAGAACAAGGTTAACGTGGAAGGTTCGCTGAAGGGCAACAGCTACCTGCAGTGGGTGATCCCGGGCTTGCATGTGGCTCTGGGGCGTAACACGGCGGATATCAAAGGCGAGCTGGGGGTGAAGGATCTCAATCTGGATGCCACCATCGATGCACCGAATCTGGATAACGCCCTGCCAGGGCTTGGCGGCACGGCGAAGGGGTTAGTGAAGGTGCGTGGCACGGTAGATGCGCCGCAGCTGCTGGCAGATATCACGGCCAGTAATCTGCGCTGGCAGGAACTGTCTGTTGCCCGTGTGCGCGTGGAAGGGGATGTGAAGTCTACCGATCAGATCGGCGGCAACCTGAACCTGCGCGTAGAGCGCATTGCCCAGCCGGATGTGAATATCAATCTGGTGACGCTTGAGGCGAAAGGTAACGAGAAGCAGCATGACCTCCAGCTGCGCGTGCAGGGCGAACCCGTTTCCGGGCAACTCCATCTGGCGGGCAGTTTTGACCGTAAGGAAGAACGCTGGAAAGGGACGCTGGATAACACCCGCTTTAATACCCCTGTCGGGCCACTGGCGCTGTCGCGTGCCATTGCGCTGGACTATCGTAACGCTGAGCAGAAAATCAGCATCGGGCCACATTGCTGGACCAACCCGAACGCTGAGCTGTGCGTGCCGCAAACCATCGATGCCGGTGCGGAGGGGCGTGCGCAGATCAACCTCAATCGTTTCGACCTGGCGATGCTGAAGCCGTTTATGCCGGAAACCACGCAGGCCAGCGGTGTCTTCAGCGGTAAAGCTGACGTGGTCTGGGACACCACCAAAGAGGGGCTGCCGCAGGGTAGCGTTACGCTCTCTGGCCGTAACGTGAAGGTGACACAGGAGGTAAACAGCGCACCGTTGCCGGTGGCGTTCGATACCCTCAACCTGAGTGCCGATCTGCATAACAACCGCGCAGAGCTGGGATGGCTTATCCGCCTGACCAACAACGGTCAGTTTGACGGGCAGGTGCAGATTACCGATCCGCAAGGGCGACGCAATCTGGGCGGTAACGTCAATATCCGCAATTTCAACCTGGCGATGGTGAACCCGATTTTCTCTCGCGGAGAAAAAGCGGCGGGGATGCTCAGTGCAAACCTGCGTCTGGCAGGTAATGCGCAAAGCCCGCAGCTGTTTGGTCAGATGCAGCTAAACGGCGTGGATATTGACGGTAACTTTATGCCGTTTGATATGCAGCCAAGCCAGATAGCGATGAACTTCAACGGCATGCGCTCGACTATCGCCGGTGTGGTGCGAACGCAGCAGGGGCAAATCAACCTGAGCGGTGATGCAGACTGGAGCCAGCTCGATAACTGGCGCGCTCGCATTGCAGCAAAAGGCAGTAAGGTGCGGATCACCGTACCGCCAATGGTGCGCCTGGACGTGTCGCCGGATATTGTCTTTGAAGCAACACCGAGCCTCTTCACACTGGATGGACGCGTGGACGTGCCGTGGGCGCGAATTGTGGTTCACGACGTGCCGGAAAGCGCAGTGGGTGTCTCAAGCGATGAAGTTATGCTCAATGATAATCTGAAACCTGTCGAACAGAAGAGCGCTGGCATACCGATCAATAGTAATCTTATCGTGCACGTGGGGAATAACGTGCGTTTGGATGCGTTTGGGCTGAAGGCGAAACTGACTGGCGATCTGAACGTCGCGCAGGATAAGCAGGGATTAGGTCTTAACGGGCAAATCAATATTCCTGAAGGGCGTTTCCATGCCTACGGTCAGGATTTGATTGTGCGTAAAGGTATACTGCTGTTCTCCGGACCACCGGATCAACCGCTGCTGAATATCGAAGCGATTCGTAATCCTGAGGCCACGGAAAACGACGTGATTGCTGGCGTGCGCGTCACCGGTTCTGCCGATGAACCGAAAGCCGAGATTTTCTCTGACCCGGCAATGTCGCAACAGGAAGCCCTCTCTTACCTGCTGCGTGGGCAGGGTCTGGATAGCGGTCAAAACGACAGTGCGGCGATGACGTCAATGTTAGTGGGGCTGGGGGTTGCACAAAGTGGTCAGGTTGTGGGTAAAATCGGTGAGACGTTCGGCGTAAGTAATCTGGCGCTGGACACCCAGGGCGTGGGTGACTCCTCGCAGGTGGTGGTCAGCGGCTATGTACTGCCGGGTCTGCAGGTAAAATACGGTGTGGGGATCTTTGACTCACTGGCAACACTCACGTTACGCTATCGCCTGATGCCTAAGCTATATCTGGAAGCAGTGTCCGGCGTAGACCAGGCACTTGATCTGCTCTATCAGTTTGAGTTTTAGCAATGCGAATATTTGTTTACGGCAGTTTACGAACCAAGCAAGGCAACAGTCACTGGATGACCAACGCCCAGTTGTTGGGAAATTACAATATCGAGAACTACCAGTTGTACAGTCTGGGCCACTATCCAGGCGCGGTTCCGGGGGACGGAACGGTACAGGGTGAGGTTTATCGTATTGATAATGCCACGCTTGCCGAACTTGATGCCTTGCGCACCAGGGGCGGTGAATACGCACGCCAGTTGATCCAGACGCCATATGGAAGTGCATGGATGTACGTCTATCAGCGTCCGGTCGAAGGGTTAACGCGGATTGAAAGCGGTAACTGGTTAGACAGAGACCAGTACTGAAAAACGACAACGCCACCGTAAGGTGGCGTTGTTTTTTCAGTGCAAGAGCTTATCAGCGTTAAACCGCTTCCTGGCGTAGCTTAAATATTTGTACCGTATCCAGCAGCTGTTCCGCCTGACGATGCATCGCCTGTGCTGCCGCAGAAGATTCCTGCGACAAGGTGGCGTTTTGCTGTGTAGCCGCATCCATATGGGTCACTGCCACATTCACCTGATCAATTCCGGTGCTCTGTTCATGGCTGGCATGTGAAATCGCCTCAATCAGTTCACTCACCTTACTGACGCTGTGCAGAATATCTGCCATCGCTGCACCGGCCTGTTTCACCTGCCCATTCCCCTCGTCAATACGGTTCACGGAACGGTCGATAAGAACGCGAATATCTTTGGCGGCGGCGGCTGAACGCTGTGCCAGCGCACGAACCTCCGCAGCAACTACCGCAAAGCCACGCCCCTCAGCGCCTGCACGCGCGGCTTCAACGGCTGCGTTTAGCGCCAGGATATTGGTCTGGAAGGCAATACTGTCGATCATACCGATAATCGTATTGATTTCACTGGAGAAATTGTGGATTTCACTCATGGTTTGTACTGCGCGTTCAACCGCCTCTTCACCCTGGCTGGCAACCTGACGGGCACTTCTGGCAAGATCGCTGGCGGTACGCGAGTTTTCGGCGTTACTTTTCACCACCGATGTGAGCTCCTCCATTGATGCGGCAGTTTGTTCCAGCGCACTGGCCTGTGCTTCGTTACGGGATGAAAGCTCGTGACTACCGCTGGCGATCTGCGCCGACGCGGTGGCGATGGTTTCGGTGCCGTTACGTACGCCAGAGACGATACGCGTGAGGTTGTCATTCATCTCCTGAAGGGCACGCATCAGCTCAGCCGTTTCATCACGCCCGTCAACGGTAAAGCTGGACTGTAAGTCCCCGGCGGCGACGGTACGGGCAATGATGACAGCTTGTGCCAGTGGGCGGGTGATGCTCCGGATCAGCCACCAGGTGACGAGCAGTCCGGCGGCAAGTGTGAGGGCCATTGTCAGCATTAACATCCATTTCGTTTGCTGGTATTGCTCCTGATTACGGGCGATAGTTTGCTGGTGGAGCGCCTGAGCATGTTGCAGCGTACGCGCCACGACATTGTCGATCATTTTAGTGGGTTCACGATCGATCCCCGTAACCTGTTGATCCACACGCTGGGCGCTGGTGGCATCACCCACCTGATAAGTGGCCAGTGCCGCCAGGTATTTCTGTTCAAGACCGGCGTGAATGTCGCGTGTTTCCAGCACTTGCTGGTTATCCATGCCAATCTCTGGCAGTAATTCGCTCAGGCGTGTCAGCAGTGCCTGAGTGTTCTGGCTTTCTGCAATAAAGGCCTGTTTGTATTTATCGAATGCCTCTTGCCCCTGAGCACCGCGAATCAGCGTGTTCTTCCACTCCTGAACCTGAATTTTGAATTGCACCTGGGCATTACGGGCGGTGTCGATACTGCGGGTGATGGTCTGTTCCATCGTCATAATCTGCTCGTTCTGCGCCCGGCTGTCGCTATTGATCAGCAGGCCACGCAGGCCAATCAAGAGGGTCGCAAGCAGCAGAAGCGACGCCAGAAGCCCCAGACGTTGTCCAATTGTGAGTGTGTTGAGTTTCATGATTTCCCGTTAAGTGAAAAAGCGATCGCGGTCACGCAGGGGAGGTATCGACCTGTAGAAGGCGGACTTTAAGGGGGCAAAGCGGAGGTAAGGCAGGTAAAAAGCGCTATCTAATTAATATCGTGAGCGAAAATCTCTTTGTGACATTTTTGTGACAATTTGCAACGGATACAAAAAAGCCCCGACATGCGGGGCTTACTATCAGCGGTAAGAATTACTTCTTAGCTGCACGCTCGAAGGACGCGATGATTTCTGCTTTCGCAGCTTCAGCGTTGTCCCAGCCGTCAACTTTAACCCACTTGCCTTTTTCGAGGTCTTTGTAGTGCTCGAAGAAGTGAGTGATCTGTGCTTTCAGCAGTTCTGGCAGGTCGTTCACATCTTTGATGTGATCGTACTCTTTGCTCAGTTTGGTGTGCGGAACCGCAACCAGTTTTGCATCTTCACCGGATTCGTCGGTCATTTTCAGCACGCCAACTGGACGGCAGCGAATGACGGAGCCTGGCTCCAGTGGGTATGGTGTTGGGACCAGCACGTCAACCGGGTCACCGTCCAGAGACAGGGTGTGGTTGATGTAGCCGTAGTTGCATGGATAGAACATTGCGGTAGACATGAAACGGTCTACAAACAGCGCGCCGCTCTCTTTGTCCACTTCGTATTTGATAGGATCTGCGTTAGCCGGGATTTCGATAACAACGTAGATGTCTTCAGGCAGTTCTTTACCCGCAGGGACGTTGAGTAAGCTCATGTCTGTGTCCTTTAAAATGGATGGTAAACAAGTGGCAGGTATTATAGCCAACTGGCGCTGAATGTCTCCGCCTGTTTTCGTCTTCTCTCCTCGTTCTTCCCACTTTTCAGAGCAATTTCATAGCAGGAAAGTCCATAATCACAGCTGCATTTTTCATGGCAAAATGAAAACGATTACAAACTTGTTATTAACGCTTTATTCACTTTTCTGAAGTGTGATGTAACGCAATCCGTTACATCTCGTATTGTCTATAGTTTTTCCGCAGAACACCTTTTAACCAACAATAAACCCCCCTACGAGGACGTTCATATGTGGAAGCGCTTACTTCTTGTCACAGCAGTTTCGGCAGCCATGTCGTCTATGGCGATGGCCGCACCTTTAACCGTAGGATTTTCGCAGGTCGGGTCTGAATCCGGCTGGCGTGCGGCTGAAACCAACGTTGCGAAAAGCGAGGCCCAGAAACGCGGCATCACGCTGAAGATTGCCGATGGTCAGCAAAAACAGGAAAACCAGATTAAAGCCGTGCGTTCCTTCATCGCTCAGGGGGTGGATGCCATCTTCATTGCGCCGGTGGTGGCCACAGGCTGGGAGCCGGTACTGAAGGAAGCCAAAGACGCTGAGATCCCGGTTTTCCTGCTCGATCGTTCCATTGATGTAAAAGACAAATCTCTCTATATGACCACCGTCACCGCCAACAACATTCTTGAGGGGCAATTAATTGGAGACTGGCTGGTGAAACAGGTGGGTGGCAAACCGTGTAACGTGGTTGAGCTGCAGGGTACGGTGGGCGCGAGCGTGGCTATCGACCGTAAGAAAGGGTTTGCAGAAGCCATCGCTAAAGCGCCGAACATCAAGATTATCCGCTCTCAGTCCGGCGACTTTACCCGCAGCAAGGGTAAAGAGGTTATGGAAAGCTTTATCAAGGCTGAAAACAACGGCAAGAACATCTGCATGGTTTACGCCCATAACGATGACATGGTGATCGGTGCTATTCAGGCCATTAAAGAAGCGGGCCTGAAGCCGGGTAAAGATATCCTCACCGGCTCTATCGATGGCGTGCCGGATATCTACAAAGCGATGATGGACGGTGAAGCGAATGCCAGCGTTGAGCTGACGCCAGACATGGCCGGCCCGGCATTTGATGCGCTGGAGAAATTCAAGAAAGACGGCACGTTGCCTGAGAAGCTGACCATCACTAAATCCACACTCTACCTGCCAGATACTGCCAAAGAAGAGTTAGAGAAGAAGAAAAATATGGGCTACTAATGCCCGTTCCCCTCTCCCCTATGGGGAGAGGGCCAGGGTGAGGGGGATAACCATGACCACTGAACAACACCAGGAAATCCTCCGCACAGAAGGATTAAGCAAATTTTTCCCTGGCGTAAAGGCGCTGGATAACGTCGATTTTAGCCTGCGACGTGGCGAGATCATGGCGCTGCTGGGTGAGAACGGTGCGGGAAAATCAACGCTGATTAAAGCCCTGACCGGCGTTTATCACGCCGATCGTGGTTCCATCTGGCTGGAAGGCAACGCGATTTCGCCAAAAAATACCGCCCATGCCCAGCAGCTGGGAATTGGGACGGTGTACCAGGAAGTGAACCTGCTGCCGAATATGTCGGTGGCGGATAACCTGTTTATTGGCCGTGAGCCACGGCGCTTTGGCCTGTTACGGCGTAAAGAGATGGAAGCGCGGGCAACGAAACTGATGGCGTCTTACGGTTTCTCCCTCGACGTCCGCGAGCCGTTAAACCGCTTTTCCGTGGCGATGCAGCAGATCGTCGCCATTTGCCGTGCCATCGATCTCTCTGCGAAAGTGCTGATCCTCGACGAACCGACCGCCAGCCTCGATACCCAGGAAGTGGAGATGCTCTTTACTCTGATGCGCCAGCTGCGCAATCAGGGGGTGAGCCTGATCTTCGTCACCCACTTCCTCGATCAGGTGTATGAAGTGAGCGATCGGATTACGGTGCTGCGCAACGGCAGTTTTGTCGGCTGTCGCGAAACCCGTGAGCTACCGCAGATTGAGCTGGTTAAAATGATGCTGGGCCGTGAGCTGGATACCAATGCGCTCCAGCGTGCAGGCCGCACGTTGTTGAGCGATAAACCGGTCGCTGCTTTCAGCGATTACGGCAAAAAAGGGACGATCTCGCCGTTTAATCTGGAGGTGCGCCCCGGCGAGATTGTCGGCCTGGCAGGCCTGCTCGGATCAGGCCGTACCGAAACCGCCGAAGTGATCTTCGGGATCAAACCTGCCGACAGCGGCAGCGCGTTGATCAAAGGCAAACCGCAAACGCTGCGATCGCCACATCAGGCTTCATGTCTGGGGGTCGGGTTCTGCCCGGAAGACAGGAAAACGGACGGCATTATTGCCGCGGCCTCCGTGCGGGAAAATATCATTCTTGCTCTGCAGGCGCAGCGTGGCTGGTTACGACCGATTCCGCGTAAAGAACAAAATGCGATTGCCGAACGCTTTATCCGCCAGCTGGGGATCCGCACCCCGAGCGCGGAACAACCCATTGAGTTTCTCTCCGGCGGTAACCAACAGAAGGTACTGCTTTCACGCTGGTTGCTGACTAAACCCCAGTTCCTGATCCTCGACGAACCGACGCGCGGTATTGACGTCGGGGCGCATGCCGAAATTATCCGGCTTATCGAAACGCTCTGTGCCGACGGGCTGGCGCTGCTGGTGATCTCGTCCGAACTGGAGGAGCTGGTGGGGTATGCCGATCGCGTGATTATCATGCGCGATCGCAAGCAGGTGGCAGAGATCCCGCTGGATAAACTGTCCGTTCCGGCAATCATGAATGCCATCGCGGCATAAGGAGTTAATCGTGATGCCCCGTTCGCTTTCGCAAACTGGTGAGTCAAAGCGCCGCTTTAACTGGCCGACCGGCACGCCGCAAATTGCCGCGCTGCTGCTGGTACTGCTGGTCGATAGCCTGGTCGCCCCGCATTTCTTCCAGATTATTGTGCAGGATGGCCGCCTGTTTGGTAGCCCGATAGACATCTTAAACCGCGCCGCTCCCGTGGCCCTGCTGGCGATTGGCATGACGCTGGTCATTGCCACCGGCGGTATCGACCTTTCCGTTGGTGCTGTGATGGCGATTGCAGGTGCCACTGCCGCCTCGATGACCGTGGCCGGACATAGCCTGCCGGTGGTACTGCTGGCAGCATTAGGCACGGGCGTTCTGGCCGGGCTGTGGAACGGTATCCTGGTGGCGGTTCTCAAGATCCAGCCGTTTGTCGCCACGCTGATTTTAATGGTGGCCGGACGCGGGGTGGCGCAGTTGATCACCTCCGGTCAGATTGTCACTTTCAACTCGCCGGGCCTGGCGTGGCTCGGTAGCGGTAAGCTGCTCTTTTTCCCGACGCCGGTCATTATTGCGCTGGTGACGTTAGTGGTGTTCTGGCTGTTTACCCGTAAAACGGCGCTCGGCATGTTTATTGAAGCGGTTGGGATCAACATTCGCGCCGCGCGAAACGCTGGGGTGAATACCCGGCTGATGGTGATGCTGACCTACGTGCTGAGCGGTGTCTGCGCTGCCATCGCCGGGATCATTGTCGCGGCAGATATCCGTGGGGCTGATGCCAACAATGCCGGGTTATGGCTGGAGCTGGATGCGATCCTGGCGGTGGTCATTGGCGGCGGATCGTTGATGGGCGGACGCTTTAACCTGCTGCTCTCGGTAGTCGGCGCACTGATTATTCAGGGAATGAATACCGGTATCCTGCTCTCCGGCTTTCAGCCGGAACTCAACCAGGTGGTGAAAGCGGTGGTCGTGCTCTGCGTGCTGATTGTTCAGTCGCCGCGCTTTGTTAGCATCATTAAGGGGATCCGTGGCCATGATAAAACGTAATTTACCGTTGATGATCACGCTGGGCGTGTTTGTGCTGGGGTATCTCTATTGCCTGACCCAGTTCCCCGGCTTTGCTTCCACGCGCGTCATTTGCAACATCCTGACGGATAACGCCTTTTTAGGCATTATCGCCGTCGGCATGACCTTTGTGATCCTCTCCGGCGGGATTGATCTCTCTGTGGGTTCGGTGATCGCGTTTACCGGTGTGTTTCTCGCGAAAGCGATCGGTTTCTGGGGCATTTCACCGCTGCTGGCCTTCCCGTTGATACTGGTGCTGGGCTGTGCGTTTGGTGCCTTTATGGGGCTGCTGATAGATGCGCTAAAAATCCCGGCCTTTATCATCACTCTCGCGGGAATGTTCTTTCTGCGCGGCGTCAGCTATCTGGTGTCGGAAGAGTCCATTCCGATTAACCATCCGGTTTACGACACGCTCTCCAGCCTGGCGTGGAAAATCCCTGGCGGTGGCCGCCTGAGCGCGATGGGGTTGTTGATGCTGGGCGTGGTCGTGATTGGGATCTTCCTCGCTCATCGCACCCGGTTTGGTAATCAGGTTTACGCCATTGGCGGCAGCGCCACCTCGGCGAACCTGATGGGGATCTCCACCCGCAGCACCACCATCCGCATTTATATGCTCTCTACCGGACTGGCGACGCTGGCAGGTATCGTCTTCTCCATTTATACCCAGGCCGGTTACGCTCTGGCAGGGGTGGGCGTGGAGCTTGATGCCATTGCCTCAGTTGTGATTGGCGGAACGCTGCTCAGCGGTGGGGTGGGAACGGTGCTCGGGACGCTGTTTGGCGTGGCGATCCAGGGGCTGATTCAGACCTACATCAACTTCGACGGCACGCTCAGTTCGTGGTGGACGAAAATCGCCATCGGCATTCTGCTCTTTATTTTTATCGCGTTGCAACGTGGCCTGACGGTACTGTGGGAGAACCGCCAGAACTCGCCTGTTACGCGTGTAAGCACATCAGCAACAAAGTGATAACACGCTGAATTTGCTTAAAGTCTAAACATTTTCCGGTAGCGGCCGATAATCTTTTTTTATGCCCAGAAATATCTCGCTACCGGAAATAATATCATGCTGAAAACGCTATCGATTCGTACCGGCTTGCTTTCGTTACTGGCCGTTATGACCCTTCTGCTGCTGATTGTCAGCGGCATTGGTATTTATGCCCTCACACAGAGTTCGTCTTCACTCCAGCGCATCAACCACCTTCAGGGTGAACAGATGGTGCAGCTTAATTCTGGCTATACGCTGATCCTGCGTGCGCGCAATGAAGCAAGCCAGGCCGTCCGCATGATGGAAATCGGCATGCTGGACGATGCGGCGAAGTCGGTGAAAACCATCAATCAGGAAGTCATCCAGGCGCAAAAAACGCTGAAAAGCGTGATCGACGATGGTGTGGCGGACAAACAAGGACAGCAGTTGCTGGATAAGGTCGCGGCGAGTCTCGCGGCGTATAACCAGCAAGGGATCAACCCGATGCTGAAAGCCCTGAACGACCAGAATGCAGACAGCTACTACGATCTGCTGGAGAACAGGCTGATCCCGGTAGCGAAGCAGTTTGATAACGATATGCAGGCGTTCCAGACATGGAGCGAAGCGCGCGGAAAAGCGGAAGTGAGCGCGGTGCAATCGAGTAAAAACCGGGTGCTGATCCTGATTGTCGTGGCGGCGCTGCTGACGGCCGGGATTATTGTGCTGGCCTGGCTGGTGCTGCGCAATATGTTGCTGAAGCCGCTCTCTGCCTCCATTGCGCAGCTTGAACATGTTGCAGCGGGGGACTTAACCCATACGCTGAATGCACCTGCGAGCCAGGAATTTAACCGTCTGAACGCGGCCATCGAAGAGATGCGTCAGTCGCTAATGGGCTCGGTTATGCGGGTGCGCGATGCCAGTTCACAAATTGATACCGGCAGCCGTGAGCTAACGGCGGGGAATATGAACCTTGCCCAGCGCACCGAATCCACCGCGACGTCGCTGGAGCAGACGGCGGCCAGCATGGAAGAGATCACCGCGACGGTGAAACTTAATGCCGATAACGCCGAACAGGCACACCAGCTGGCGAAGTCGGTGTCCGACACTGCCGATCACGGCAGCGAAATGGTCTGCTATGTGATCGAGAAAATGCGGGATATCTCTGGCAGCTCGGCGCGCATCGCCGACATCCTGAGCGTCATCGACGGTATCGCATTCCAGACCAATATCCTGGCGCTGAACGCCTCTGTTGAAGCCGCACGCGCAGGTGAACAAGGACGTGGATTCGCCGTTGTGGCAGGTGAGGTGCGTAACCTGGCCAGCCGCAGTGCCGATGCGGCAAAAGAGATCCGTTCACTTATCAGTGATTCGCAAACCCACGTTAACGAGGGCAGCGAGCTGGCGCAGCAGGCCGGTGAAACGATGGACGAAATCGCGACTGAAGTCCTGCGCATGACCAAACTGATGCGCGAAATTGCTACCGCGTCTCAGGAACAGAGTCGCGGTATTGAGCAGGTGAATATCGCGGTGAATCAGATGGACGAAACCGCGCAGCAAAACGCGGCGCTGGTGCAACAATCTTCTGCCGCGACACGCTCGCTGGAAGAGCAGTCGCGTGAGCTGATGGAAGCCATGTCATCATTCAAACTGACGGCTCAGGCTGTTGCATAATAATATCCAGCCCTGGTGCATTGTGTGCCAGGGTTTTATTTGTCGCTGAATTTATCGCCCCGAGATTATCGTGAATATCACCCACTAATATTTCCAGCGAGCTGGTTAAGGCTAACGCTTTTTCGGTTGGTTCCAGATATAAACCTTTGCGGAAAAATAATGGTTCGTCAAAGAGTTGGCTAAAGCGTTTTAATGCCAGGCTTACCGCCGGGCGGGACATTTCCAGACGCACTGAGGCTTTTGCCATGCTGCCGCAGCGGACCACTTCAATAAATACGGGGATAAGATTTAAATCAATACCGGTATTGGCTCGAGAATAGTTTTTCATCACAAGTTATGCTCCACGAAATATCTGTCAAACTGTTATGGAAATAATGCAGGAGCAGTGGTGAATATTAAAGCGTATTTTTTATAAACACTTATACGGTAAAATATATAAATGAGAAAGGGAGCCAGCCAGGCTCCCTTTGCTAAGGGTATTACGCGTCCGGGAATTCCCGGATAAAACGTTCAACATCTTCAACCATATGGTTGTTACCGACGAAGAACGAACGGCGCTGGTGCAGGCTTTTTGGCACGATATCCAGAATACGCTCTTTACCGTCGCTCGCCTTACCGCCGGCCTGCTCGGCCAGGAACGCCATCGGGTTGCATTCGTACAGCAGACGCAGTTTCCCGTCAGGGTGGCTGGCGGTGCTTGGGTAGAGGTAGATGCCGCCTTTCAGCAGGTTACGGTGGAAGTCCGCTACCAGCGAGCCAATGTAGCGAGAGGTATACGGGCGTTGGGTTGCTTTATCCTCTTCCTGGCAGAATTTGATGTATTTCTTCACGCCGTTCGGGAATCTGATGTAGTTACCTTCGTTGATGGAGTAGGTGTTGCCCTTCTCCGGGAAGCGCATACGTTCCTGACTCAGGCAGAACACGCCCAGCGACGGATCGTAAGTAAAGGCGTGAACGCCACACCCGGTGGTGTACACCAGCATGGTGGACGAACCATATACGACGTAACCGGCAGCAACCTGATGACTGCCAGGTTGCAGGAAATCTTCTTCGGTCACCGGCGTGCCAACAGGCGTGACGCGGCGGTAGATGGAGAAAATGGTACCGACAGAAACGTTAACGTCGATATTGGAGGAGCCGTCCAGCGGATCCATCAGAACGACGTATTTCGCGTGTTCGCACCCTTCGAAAACAACAATTTCATCTTCTTCTTCAGAGGCGATACCCGCAACGATGTCGCGTGCGCGCAGTGCAGCTTTCAGTTTTTCATTTGCGAACAGGTCGAGTTTCTGTTGAACCTCGCCCTGAACGTTCTCGGCACCGCTGGCACCCAGGATATCGACCAGACCGGCCTTGTTGATATCACGGTGGATGATCTTAGCGCCCAGCTTTATTGCCGACAGCAAAGCAGTGAGTTCACCGGTAGCATGAGAGAACTCGTGCTGCTTTTCGACAATAAATTCACCTAACGTTTTCATAACACTTTCCCTGCATCTTATGTGAGTAGAGCGATTGTATGTTCACTAAAACGACTAAAGCCCAACAATCTTAACAAACATTCAAATGTTAGCGCAGAGGTGAATCGCGCCAGCAGCATACGGATTTACCTGAAATGCGTTTCACAGGCGCTGACATGTGAGTAAAATGTGCGCCACATTGAAGAAGGATAGTGACGTATGCGCATTCATATATTGGGGATTTGTGGCACTTTTATGGGCGGACTGGCAATGCTGGCGCGCTCGCTGGGCCATGAAGTGACAGGTTCGGACGCCAATGTGTATCCGCCGATGAGCACGCTTCTGGAGAAGCAGGGCATCTCCCTTATTCAGGGCTACGATGTCAGCCAACTGGAGCCGCAGCCGGATCTGGTGATCATTGGTAACGCCATGACCCGTGGTAATCCGTGTGTTGAAGCGGTGCTGGAACGCAATATTCCATTTATGTCTGGCCCGCAGTGGCTGCATGATTTTGTGCTGCGCGACCGCTGGGTGATCGCTGTTGCCGGTACTCACGGTAAAACCACCACCGCCGGGATGGCAACCTGGATCCTTGAGGCCTGTGGTTACAAGCCTGGCTTCGTGATTGGTGGTGTACCGGGTAATTTCGACGTCTCCGCACGTCTGGGTGACAGCCCATTCTTTGTGATCGAAGCCGATGAGTACGACTGTGCGTTCTTCGATAAACGTTCTAAATTCGTACATTACTGCCCACGTACGCTGATCCTCAACAACCTTGAGTTTGATCACGCGGATATTTTTGACGACCTGAAAGCGATTCAGAAGCAGTTCCACCATCTGGTGCGCATTGTTCCGGGTCAGGGCCGTATTATCCTGCCGGAGAACGACATCAACCTGAAGCAGACGATGGCGATGGGTTGCTGGAGCGAGCAGGAGCTGGTGGGCGATCAGGGCCACTGGCAGGCGAAAAAACTCAACGTGGATGCCTCTGAGTGGGAAGTGCTGCTCGACGGCGAAAAAGTGGGTGAGGTGAAGTGGGGCCTGGTGGGCGAGCACAACATGCACAACGGTCTGATGGCGATTGCTGCGGCACGTCATGTGGGCGTTCAGCCTGCGGATGCGGCCAATGCACTGGGTTCATTTGTGAACGCCCGCCGTCGTCTGGAGCTGCGTGGCGAAGCCAACGGTGTCACGGTGTATGACGATTTCGCACATCATCCAACGGCCATTCTGGCGACGCTTGCTGCCCTGCGCGGCAAAGTGGGGGGCACGGCGCGCATTCTGGCGATACTGGAACCTCGCTCTAACACCATGAAGATGGGCATCTGCAAAGACGATCTCGCACCATCCTTAGGGCGTGCCGATGAAGTCTTCCTGCTGCAGCCGCAGCATATTCCGTGGCAGGTGGCGGAAGTTGCCGATGCCTGCGTACAGCCTGCGCACTGGAGTGCGGACGTTGATACGCTTGCGGATATGGTGGTGAAATCTGCACAGCCTGGCGATCACATTCTGGTGATGAGCAACGGCGGTTTTGGTGGGATCCATCAGAAACTGCTGGACGGTCTGGCGAAGAAAGCGGAAGTGGTCGAGTAATCCCCTCACCACAGCCTCTCCCCAAAGGGGAGAGGCTGTTCAATTCCCCTCGCCCCTTTGGGGAGGGGGTCAGGGTGAGGGGAACAGGCGGTTCGAATGTTACTCTTCGTTCTCAGACAGCTCGCGAAGATACTGGAAAATCAGGCGCGCAGATTTCGGCGGCTTATTCCCTTCTTTCTCTTTCTTCGCGTTGCGGATCAAAGAACGCAGCTGCTGGCGGTCGGCGTCTGGCCACAGATTTAAGACTTCTGGCACAGCGTCATCACCTTGTTCAATCAGACGATCGCGGATCTGCTCCAGTTTATGGAACAGCGCAACCTGCTGGTTGTGGCGGTTTTTCAGCTTGTCCAGCGCCTGGCGAATCGGGTCGACGTCACGCTGACGCAGCATTTTACCGATAAGCTGAAGCTGGCGGCGGCGGCCTTCTTTTTTGATTTTCTGTGCCAGTTCAATGGCATCACGTAGATCCTGGTCGAGCGGGAGCTTATCCAGCGCGTTTTTACCCAGTTCTACCATTTCTGCGCCAAGCTGTTTTAACTCTTCGGCGTCGCGTTTAATTTCACTTTTACTGACCCAGATGATCTCATCATCTTCGTCTTCGATGTCATCACCGGGAACGTCGTCGAGCCAGTCTTCGGGCTGCTTAGTCATGTCAGGCTCCTTAAAAAAAGAGGCTAATGTTACCAGTTAAGACGCGCACTGAAAAACGGTTCTCTGTTAGACTTCAGTTAACTCTCTCTTACAGTATGGCATTTGCGATGAAAGTAACCTCACAAGTTGAAGCGCAGCGTAAGCTTCTGGAAGAAGCCGTCTCCACCGCGCTGACGCTCGCTTCAGGTAAATCAGATGGCGCGGAAGTGGCGGTCAGCAAAACCACTGGCATTAGCGTGAGTACCCGCTATGGCGAAGTGGAGAATGTAGAATTCAACAGCGATGGTGCTCTGGGGATCACGGTGTATCACCAGAATCGCAAAGGCAGTGCATCATCGACCGATCTCAGCCCGGATGCCATTGCCCGTACGGTGCAGGCTGCGCTGGATATCGCGCGTTATACGTCCCCCGATCCTTACGCAGGTGTTGCCGACAAAGAGCTGCTGGCGTTTGATGCCCCGGATCTCGATCTTTTCCATCCGGCGGAAGTCACCCCGGACGAAGCGATCGAACTGGCTGCGCGTGCCGAGCAGGCCTCCCTGCAGGCTGATAAACGCATCACCAATACCGAAGGCGGCAGTTTCAACAGCCACTACGGCATCAAAGTATTCGGCAACAGCCACGGGATGTTGCAGGGTTACTGCTCGACCCGTCATTCGCTGTCCAGCTGTGTGATTGCCGAAGAAAATGGCGATATGGAGCGTGACTACGCCTATACCATTGGCCGTGCGCTGGAGGATTTGCAGTCTCCGGAGTGGGTCGGTGCTGAGTGTGCGCAGCGCACACTTTCTCGCCTGTCACCGCGTAAGCTCTCTACCATGAAAGCCCCGGTTATTTTTGCCAATGAAGTGGCGACTGGCCTGTTTGGCCATCTGGTCGGGGCGATTGCCGGTGGCTCGGTTTACCGTAAATCGACGTTCCTGCTTGATTCGCTGGGTAAACAGATCCTGCCGGAATGGCTGACTATCGAAGAGCATCCGCATTTGCTTAAAGGTCTGGCTTCTACGCCATTCGACAGCGAAGGCGTGCGCACAGAACGCCGCGATATCATCAAAGACGGTATTCTGACCCAGTGGTTGCTGACCAACTATTCTGCACGTAAGCTGGGGCTGAAAAGCACGGGTCACGCGGGTGGCATTCATAACTGGCGTATTGCCGGGCAAGGTCTGAACTTTGAGCAGATGCTGAAAGAGATGGGGACCGGCCTGGTGGTGACGGAGCTGATGGGCCAGGGCGTGAGCGGCATGACCGGGGATTACTCTCGTGGTGCGGCGGGCTTCTGGGTTGAAAACGGTGAAATCCAGTATCCGGTGAGTGAAATCACTATTGCCGGCAACCTGAAAGATATGTGGCGCAATATTGTTACTGTCGGTAACGATATTGAAACACGTAGCAATATACAGTGTGGTTCAGTTCTTCTGCCGGAAATGAAAATTGCCGGTCAATAATACCCGTCATACTTCAAACTGCAGGTGCGTTGGCTGCACGCGTTCCTGCAACTCGAATTATTTAGGGTATTACGCTTATCGTTAATAATAAAAAAGGAAGTGAGCAATGCGTAAACACCTGTTAGCGATCGTCGCGGCTTCAACGCTGGTTCTTGGCTCTTCTGCGTTTGCTGCCGATCTTGAAAGCAACATGGGTATTCTCAGTGAAAACCTGAAGATCGTTCAGAAAACGGACAATGCAGCAGAAATGAAAGACGCGTTGACCAAAATGCGTGAGGCGGCATTAGACTCGAAAAAATCCACGCCACCTAAGCTGGAAAACAAAGCGGCTGACAGCGCCGAGATGAAGGACTATCTCCACGGCTTTGACGTGCTGGTGGGCCAGATCGACGGTGCGCTGAAGCTCGCGAATGAAGGCAAAGTGAAAGAAGCTCGTGCAGCAGCCGATCAGTTTGTGACCACACGCAATACGTATCACAAAAAGTATCGTTAATTGGGTGCCTGAGCTGTACGCCCTTTCTCCGTGTGCGGAGGTGCATTACGCGCCCCCGCATGCTTGCTCCCTACTTTCCGGAGCGACAATCCATCCGCGCTGTCACTTCAAACGAGCCGTTTCGAAAACGGATCTCGCACAGTGTTTTCCTCGTCACCAGCGTTAAAATGATTATTGTCAAAGCAATAATCATCAAACCCCGGATAATCAGGGACTGGCGTTTCATGGATGCCTCCTTGCTTTAAAGCGGGCGAGGTAGCGAACTCCACGGTTGTGCGTGTCGTTTCGAGCCCCGGCCCTGATTTTCTATCAGGCGGGGCTTTCCACTTTCCGTCCCATGCCTGAGACGGTCAGTCTCAAGCACCCGTCGCCACTCTAGCGAATCCCCATAAGAAAACCTTATCCACGTCACATTTCTACGAGTCTGCTCGTAATCTTTTCTGCTTTACTCATCCCTTTTGTGCCGCCAGATTGAGTGATATTCATCACGTAAATGCATTGATTTATTCAAATTCAGCGTATTTATGTGGCACAGATCACTGCTGCTGCTTTCCTTTCCACTTCGAAGTGGAAAACAACTCGCTACAAACCCTTCGTCGTCATCGTTAGTTTTATTCCAGAGCCATTAACGGGGTAAGACGAGTGATTAACGGAGCGGTAATGAACGACGTTGGGGATCAGGCGGTGCAAACAGAACAGCTCGCTAACACCATGCTGCAGCAGGTCTATACCCTGCTGGCCCGGCACAACATCATCCCTAATGCAGTACAGGAACAGATGCTGACCTCACACGTTCGCGCGATGGCGCACCGGTCTGTGACCGGCGAGCCGCTGCCGGAAGTAGAAGCAGAGCTGTTCGACGAGATTTCACCCGATTCAATGCGACTTGCCCGCGAAGTGGTGGCGCAGTTTGGCAACCTTCCTGATGAAGAGGCCTGGCTGCTCTCCGTTCACTTTGAAGTCGCGAAAGACAACCTTTAAGGAGCAACACATGGAACAGATTACAGTCGTGATTGGCGATCGCCTGGGTAAAGGTCAGAAAGTGGCCGCCGGCGTGGAAAAGGCAGGTGGACGTGCGGTTGTCGTGCCGGGGGTGGCGGCAGATATGAAACTGGGTGACGTGATGAAAGCGGAAAACGCCACCTTCGGCATCTCCTTCTGCGGCAGCGGTGGCGCGGGTGCCATTACTGCGCAAACCAAATATGGCTACAAAGCCAAATACGGCATGCGTTCTGTGGAAGAGGGCGTAACCGCCATCAACGAAGGCTGCAACGTGCTGGGCTTCGGCTTTATGGATAAAGAAGAGCTGGGCGAGCGTCTGGTACAGGCGTGGCAGAAGAAGCACGGCGCATAAGCATGAAAGAACAGTTCACGACCACCGTGAGAGTGAAGGGCAAAGGCGATGCCAAGGCGCGTGCCTTTGCCGATGCGCTCAACCACGTTCAGGCCGCGGTGATGCAAGCCTCACCGCATATCTTACTGCGTATTGAGCCACAGGATGTGCAGGTTGTTCAGGCGCAAGAAGCGGTGCGTAAAGAAGCCTTCCTGTTCTTCTTTTTGCGCCGGGAAAGACGCACCTACAGCGTGGAGCTGGATGTGACCGTCAACGTGACTGCCATCAATCTTGATCGGGTGGATTTCGTCACGCAACGCTGATTCTTCATAAAAGGGCAGACTGATGTTCTTAATTATATTAATAAAATCGCTCATCATTGGCGGCCTGGTTGGCGTCGGTGTGGGGGCCGGGGCTGCACGCATGTTTCATGCGCCTACCACTCAGGGTATGGGCGCGTTTCGTACGTTGGGGGAACTGAACTCCTGTGAAGGGGACCCGGCTTCTCACTTCTCTTTTGGGTTAGGCTTCTTCTTTAACGCCTGGGCTTCTTCCGTGGCCGCAGGTGCATTCACTCAGGACGTTGACCACCGCATTATCCCGAACTGGGGCGCAGCGGCGCTAATGCTCAAAAACCGTAACGTCGGCGAAACACTCCACGATCCCCGCAAGATGGCGATTGCCTGCGGCGTGATCGGCATGATCGTCGTGACCTTCCTTAACCTTACCGCCTCCTCCGTTCCAGCTGCACTTCAGGTGACGGCCGTTAAGGTGCTGGTACCGGCAGCTAACCTGCTGGTGAACACCGTCATGCCGGTTATCTTCTGGCTGGCGGCCATCGATGCAGGCAAAAAATCCGGCTTCTGGGCCACCGTGTTTGGCGGTGCGGCGCAGCTGATCATGGGTAACGCCGTACCGGGTCTGGTGCTGGGTATTCTGATCGGTAAAGGCGTGGAAGAGAGCGGCTGGAACCACGTCACCAAAGTGATGATGGTGGCCATCGTGGCGCTGTTCGTCCTGAGCGGCTTCTTCCGTGGCTTCGATATGAAGATGATCGAATCCTTCCATCTGACCGTGCCGAACTGGCTCGACATGATCCACAACTCGCTCAGCGGTAAATAACAGGAGCCTCTACATGGAACAGAATAAAGGTTTTTGGTATGCCGACTGGTCGTTCCCGATCTTCGTTGGCCTGCTCTCCTCCGGCGTCTTCGCCGGGACGCACATGTACTACCTCTACGGCATTGGCGCGTTTAACGAAGTGGCTTTTGTGGCGATGCTGAAAGCAGGGATTGATACCGGTGTTTACGGCGCGGTAGCGGCCTTTGGTGCCAGCTTCCTGTTCGCCCGTATCATCGAAGGCTCGCTGGTGGGGATTTTAGATATCGGCGGGGCTATCCAGACTGGCGTTGGCCTCGGCGTTCCTGCATTGCTGCTGGGAGCGGGCATCATGTTCCCGGTGACCAACTTTATTGCCGCCCTGATCACCGGCCTGGTGATTGGTCTGGCGATTGGTTACGTCATCATTCTGGCGCGTAAGTTCACCATCAATCAGAGTAACTCGACCTACGGTGCTGACGTGATGATGGGGGCAGGTAACGCTTCCGGGCGCTTCCTCGGGCCGTTGATTATCCTGAGCGCCATGACTGCATCCATTCCGATTGGTATCGGGTCGCTTGCAGGCGCACTGCTGTTCTATCTCTGGCAGAAGCCGATCACCGGTGGTGCGATCCTCGGTGCGATGATTTTAGGCTGGCTGTTCCCGGTCGCCCTTTAACACCCGCGGGCGCAGCGCGCCCGCCTTATCAGGAGAGCACTATGTTTGATTTACTCCTGCGCCGTGCGCGTCTTACTGACGATACCCTGACTGATATCGCCATTCAGGACGGAAAAATCGCGGCGCTGGGCGACATTGACGCACCCGCCCATCAAACGGTGGCGCTCAACGGTGACGTATACGTTAGCGCGGGCTGGATTGATTCCCACGTACACTGCTACCCGAATTCCCCCATTTACCACGACGAACCAGACAGCGTGGGCATTGCCACTGGCGTCACCACCGTGGTGGATGCGGGCAGTACCGGGGCGGATGACGTGGACGATTTTTACGCCATCACCCGCAAAGCGACAACCGAGGTTTACACTCTGCTGAATATCTCCCGCGTTGGACTGATTGCGCAGAACGAGCTGGCTAATCTGGCTAACATCGACGCCGATGCGGTGAAACAGGCGGTTAAACGTTACCCTGATTTTATCGTTGGCCTGAAAGCGCGCATGAGCAGCAGCGTGGTCGGTGAGAATGGCATTACGCCACTGGAACGTGCGAAAGCTATCCAGAAAGAGAACGGCGACCTGCCGCTGATGGTACACATTGGTAATAACCCGCCAAACCTCGACGAAATCGCTGAACTGCTCAGCTCTGGCGACATCATCACCCACTGCTACAACGGCAAGCCAAACCGCATTCTCACCCCATCCGGCGAACTGCGTGCATCCATCACTTCCGCCTTGAAACGCGGCGTGCGTCTGGACGTCGGCCACGGTACGGCGAGCTTCAGCTTTGAGGTGGCAAAACGCGCCATCGCGATGGGCATTCTGCCGCACACCATCAGCTCGGATATCTACTGCCGCAACCGTCTTCACGGCCCGGTAGGCTCACTTGCGAGCGTGATGTCGAAATTCCTCGCCATCGGTATGTCACTGCCGCAGGTGGTTGAGTGCGTGACGGCAAATGCGGCTGATGGCCTGCGCCTGACGCGCAAGGGCCGCATCCAGCCTGGGCTCGACGCCGACCTGACGCTGTTCACCATTAAACGTCAGCCGACGGTGCTGACGGATGCCGAAAACGACAGCCTGCAGGCTGAACACATTCTGGTGCCGCTTGCTGCGATCCGCGCGGGCAAGGGCTACATGACCGAACAAGGGAGCACGGAACATGCCTTCGATTTATGAGAAGTACCACTTAAAGCAAGTCATTAACACCTCTGGCCGTATGACGGCGCTGGGGGTTTCCACGCCGCGCCCGGAAGTGGTGCAGGCGGCGATGGACGGTATGAATCAGTATTTTGAAATGAAGGATCTGGTCAATAAAACCGGGGAATACATTGCGAAGCTGCTGGATGTGGAAGGGGCGACGGTGGTCTCTTGTGCCTCGGCGGGTATTGCGCAGTCCGTGGCCGCAGTGCTGGTGAAAGACAGCGACTGGCTGCTGGAAAACCTGCACGTCACCCCACCTGAGAACAACGAAATCGTGCTGCCGAAAGGTCACAACGTCAACTTTGGCGCACCGGTGGGCACAATGGTGGCGCTGGGGGGGGGCAAGCTGGTGGAGGCGGGTTATGCCAACGAATGTTCTGCCGAGCAGCTGGCGGCGGCGATCTCCCCACGTACGGCGGCGATCCTCTATATCAAGTCTCACCACTGCGTGCAGAAAAGCATGCTCAGCGTGGAGCAGGCAGCCGTGGTGGCGCGTAAACATGGTCTGCCGCTGATCGTTGATGCGGCGGCAGAAGAAGATCTGCATGTTTACTACCGCTCCGGTGCAGATCTCGTTATCTACAGCGGTGCGAAAGCCATTGAAGGGCCAACCAGCGGGCTGGTGATCGGTAAAGCCCAGTACGTTGAATGGGTGAAGCGCCAGACGGCAGGCATTGGCCGCGCCATGAAGGTGGGTAAAGAGGGCATTCTTGGCCTGACCTGCGCCATTGAGCATTATCTGACGGCGACCAAAGAGAGTGCCGCAGAGATGGTGGCGAAGATGACGCCGTTTGTCGACGCGCTCAACACCCTGAATGGCGTAACGGCACGCGTGGTCTGGGACAGCGCTGGTCGTGACATTGCGCGCACCGAGATTGCGTTTGATGAAGCGACCACCGGCATGGGGACAGGTGACCTGGTGAATGCGCTGAAGCAGGGCGAATACGCCATTTATTTCCGTGGCTACAAGGCCAACGAAGGGATTATCGAAGCGGATGTGCGCAGCGTGAATGCTGAACAGCTGAACATTGTGTTCCGCCGCATTCGCGAAGTATTAGGACAGGAGAAAAACGCATGAAGCTGACCCCTAATTTTTACCGTGACCGCGTCTGTCTGAACGTACTGGCAGGCTCCAGAGCCAACGCCAGCGCCATTTACGAGGCGGCGGAAGGCCATGTGCTGGTGGGTGTGCTCTCCAAAAATTACCCGGACGTGGCAAGCGCTGTGGCCGATATGCGCGAATACGCGGCGCTGATTGATAATGCGCTGTCCGTGGGCCTGGGCGCAGGTGATCCGAACCAGTCTGCGATGGTGAGTGAAATCTCCCGTCAGGTACAACCGCAGCACGTGAACCAGGTCTTCACCGGTGTGGCAACCAGCCGTGCGTTGCTGGGGCAGAACGACTCCGTGGTGAACGGCCTGGTCTCCCCGACCGGTACCGTTGGCATGGTGAAAATCTCCACTGGCCCGCTGAGCAGTACGGCACCGGACGGCATCGTTCCTGTGGAAACTGCGATTGCCCTGCTGAAAGATTTTGGTGGCAGCTCCATCAAATACTTCCCGATGGGCGGCCTGAAATGTCGTGACGAGTACAACGCGGTGGCGGAAGCCTGCGCCCGTCACGATTTCTGGCTGGAGCCGACCGGTGGTATCGATCTGGAAAACTTTGAGGAGATCCTGCAGATCGCGCTGGACGCGGGTGTGAGCAAAATCATCCCGCATATCTACAGTTCGATTATCGACAAAGCCAGCGGCGATACGCGTCCGGAAGATGTGCGTACGCTGCTGGACATGACGAAGAAGCTGGTGAAGTAAAACCTGAACCCTCACCCTAACCCTCTCCCAAAGGGAGAGGGAACATTTCCCCCCCTCTCCCTTTGGGAGAGGGCTGGGGTGAGGGGAACAAACCGCACACACCTGAAGGAGCCACCATGCACACCCGTAATCTGCTTGTCGCTTCACTCTCTTTACTGGCTACTGCTGCTGTCGCCCAGACGCAGTACGCCTGGGTCGGTACCTACAATCCCAATGGTGAAGGGCTGTACCGCTTTACCGTCGACCCGCAAACTGGCGCGCTCGGCAGCAAAACGCTGGTGAGCAAGCTGCCGAACGCCGCGCAGCTCACTGTCTCGCACAACGGTAAAACGTTGTATGTGGCCAGCGAAGTGGAGCAGGGGGTGGTGCAGGCGCTGCGCGTGGGGGATAACGGGGAGTTGAGTGAGCTCAATCAGGTGGCGTCCGGTGGTGCGGGGCCGGTTTATCTCTCCCTGACGCCGAACGGGCAACATCTGCTGGTGGCGAATTATGTCAGCGGTTCGATTGCGGTTCTGCCGATCAAAACCGACGGCAGCCTGGGTGATGCCACGGATAAACATCAGGATCAGGGCGAGCCGGGTGCGGCGAAACCGGAGGCGGCGGTGGAAGGGAGTTTTGCCATCAGCGATCATAACGGCCCGCACGCACATATGATCGCCGCCGATCCGCGCGGGAAATACGTTTTTTCCACCGATCTGGGGCTGGATCGTATTTACCAGTACCGCTTTGACGATCGAAGCGGGAAGCTGACCCCCAACGATCCGCCGTTTATCCGTGCCTCTTCAAAAGGAGCCGGGCCTCGTCACTTCGTCTTTACACCGAAAGGTGATGCCCTGTGGCTGATTAACGAAGAGGCCTCCACGCTGACGCACTATACGCTGGATGCCAGCGGCAGGCTGAAAGAAGGCAAAACCTTCTCCGCGCTGCCGGAAGGTTATAAAGGCACCAGTTTTGCCGCCGGGCTGGCATTAAGTGCCGACGGCAGGCAGCTGTATGTGGCTAACCGTTTGCATAACAGCATCGGGCACTTTACCGTAAAAGAGGATGGCACGTTGCGGCATCAGGACGATGTCTGGACGCGGGGCGATTATCCGCGAACCCTGACGCTCGATAAGCAGGGGCGCTGGCTGTATGTCATGAACCAGCGCAGCGACAACATTACCCGTTTCCGCGTGGCGCAGGATGGAAAACTGAGCTTCGAGCCGGGTTATACCCCGGTCGGCAGCCCATCCCAGATGGTTATTTCACCCTAAGTAGTAAGAGGACAACGACGTGCGATTCCCGAACCAACGTTTAGCGCAACTTTTCGATCTGTTGCAAAACGAGACGCTGCCGCAGGACGAGCTGGCGCAGCGTCTGTCGGTCTCCACGCGAACCGTCCGCGCTGATATCACCGCCCTGAACGCGCTGCTGGCGAGCCACGGCGCACAGTTTATTTTGAGCCGTGGCAATGGCTACCAGCTCAAAATTGACGATGCAGAGCGCTACCAGCAGCTCCAGGAGTCTCACCCGCGCGCGTTGCGCATTCCCCGGACGGGGCCGGAGCGTGTGCACTATCTGGTGGTGCGTTTTCTCACCTCGGCGTTTTCCCTCAAGCTGGAAGATCTGGCTGACGAGTGGTTTGTCAGCCGCGCCACGCTGCAAAGCGACATGGCGGAAGTGCGCGAGTGGTTCCATCGCTACCACCTGACGCTGGAAACCCGCCCACGCCACGGCATGAAGCTGTTTGGTAGCGAGATGGCAACCCGCGCCTGTCTGACCGATCTCCTCTGGGAGCTGGCGCAGCAGGACAGCCTGAACCCACTGGTGACGGAAGTTGCACTCAACGCAGGTGTACCTGAGCAGATGGTGAGCGTGCTGCATGACGCGCTCACCCGCCACCATATCCGCCTGACCGACGAAGGTGAACTGTTCCTGCGCTTGTACTGTGCGGTGTCGGTGCGTCGCATCAGTGAAGGCTACCCGCTGCCGGAATTCCATGCGGAAGGTGTGGAAGAGAATGTACGTGAAGCGGCGAAGGATATCGCGGTGACCATCCAGCAGCTGGCAGGTAAGGCGCTTTCGCCTTCAGAAGAGAACTGGCTGTGCGTACACATTGCGTCGCGACAGATCCAGGACATCGCCCCCAGCGCCATCAATGCCGATGACGACGAAGCGCTGGTTAATTACATCCTGCGCTACATCAACACCCACTATAACTACAATCTGCTCAGCGACGAGCAGCTGCATGCGGATTTGCTGACACATATTAAAACCATGATCACCCGCGTGCGGTATCAAATCATGATCCCCAATCCGCTGCTGGATAACATCAAACAGCACTACCCGATGGCGTGGGATATGACGCTGGCGGCGGTGTCGAGCTGGGGCAAATACACGCCGTATGTGATCAGTGAAAACGAAATTGGCTTCCTGGTGCTGCATATCGGGGTTGGTCTTGAGCGTCACTACAATATTGGTTACCAGCGTCAGCCGCGCGTGCTGCTGGTGTGCGATGCTGGTAACGCGATGGTGCGAATGATTGAGGCGGTGCTGCAGCGTAAATATCCGCAAATTGAGGTGACGCGTACCCTTACGCTGCGCGAGTACGAGCAGGCCGGGTCGATCAGCGAAGACTTTGTTATCGCCACCGCCCGCGTGAGCGAAAAGTCCAAGCCGGTGGTGATGATCGCCCCGTTCCCGACGGACTACCAGCTGGAGCAGATCGGCAAGCTGGTGCTGGTGGACAGAACCCGTCCGTGGATGCTGGACAAATACTTCGACGCGGCCCATTTCCGCATTATTGATAAACCCATTGACCAGCAAACGCTGTTCCGTGAGCTGTGTGAGCAGCTTGAAGACGAAGGTTTTGTCGGCGCGGAATTCCTGGGCTCCGTCGTCGAGCGCGAAGCCATCGTCAGCACCATGCTCGGTGATGGTATCGCGCTGCCGCACTCCCTCGGGTTACTGGCGCAGAAAACGGTGGTTTACACCGTGCTGGCTCCGCAGGGTATTCCGTGGGGCGATGAAACTGCGCACGTCATCTTCCTGCTTGCCATCAGTAAAAGCGAATACGAAGAGGCGATGGCGATTTACGACATCTTCGTGACATTCCTGCGCGAACGCGCCATGTCACGGCTGTGCGGTTGCGGGGATTTTGCGGAGTTTAAGACCGTGGCGATGGAGAGTTTGAGCCGGTTTTGAGAGGCGTTATCCAGAATTCGATGTAATGCGAATGTAATGCTAAACTGCATTACATCTTTGTCATTACTGGAGGCATAATGGCCACGCTGAACGTCCGTCTGGACGACAAACTTAAAAATGAGGCTTATGCAGTGCTGGAAAAACTCAATATCACCCCAACCGAAGCTGTAAGATTACTGTTTCAGTACGTCGCAGAGACGGGGCGTATGCCGGTGAAAACGGTGACCATTAGCGACGGTGAAGACGCATTGATTCAGACAGTCCGGGAGCGACTGGCTAATCCACAAAAAGGAATTAAGGTTAGTCTGGATGACTTATGAGTTGGAATTCGACCCTGGAGCGCTAAAGGAGTGGCATAAACTGGGCGATACCGTGAAAACCCAATTTAAGAAGAAATTGGTCGATGTACTGGTGGATCCCAGGATCGAATCCGCCCGTTTACATGGGCTGCATGATTGCTACAAAATTAAGCTTAAATCATCCGGCTACCGTTTGGTCTATCAGGTGCGGGATGAGGTTGTGATGGTGTTTGTTGTTGCCATAGGCAAACGAGAGAAATCAGCCGTTTATCATGATGCAGATAAACGGCTATAGCGTTTAACGCAAATGATGCACAACCTGGTTACTGCTGCCGCGCCAGATAAGCGCCGGGTCTTTTAAATCCTGCACAAACTTGCCGTCGACCAGCACGTTAATCAGATCCACTACTTCCATCTGCTGCGCATTCAGCTCATCCAGCCTGTAGCCTGTCCAGACCCAGATGTCCTTTCCTGCACACTCTCTGCGAATACGTTTTACCAGCTTCAGGATCTCCGGCACGTTTTGCGGGTGAAGCGGGTCGCCACCGGAGAGTGAAATCCCCTGGCGGCGAATGCGCGTGTCGTTCAGGTCGTTGATGATCCGGTCTTCCATCTCTGCAGTAAACGGCATGCCTGAATTTAAGCGCCAGGTGCTTTTGTTGTAGCAGCCGGGGCATTCGTGAACACAGCCAGAAACAAACAGGGTGCAGCGGGTGCCGGGGCCGTTGACGATGTCGACGGGGTAGTACTGGTGGTAATTCATAGTGTTAACCTGATGCCCTTACCCCGGCCCTCTCCCACAGGGAGAGGGAGAAAACCGGCGTCCGGCATAACAATGTGCTCGATCGGTTCCCTCTCCCTTGAGGGAGAGGGGGAGGGTGAGGGGGAGAACCTGGCAAAGAACTTACCCGATCTGCCCATTCCCCAGATGTTTCACGCGGCGTTTCACCTCTTCCTGCTTACCGGCGTTAAACGGACGTGCATCAGGGCTGCCGAGATAACCACACACGCGGCGAGTCACGGAAACGCGCGAGGCATCATGGTTGCCGCATTTCGGACAGGTGAATCCTTTGCTGGTGCATTCGAACTCACCGGTAAAGCCGCACTCGTAGCACTCATCGATAGGCGTGTTCGTACCGTAATACGGCACGTGCTGATAGCTGTAATCCCACACGTCTTCCAGCGCTTTCAGGTTGTGCTGGATGTTTGGGTACTCGCCGTAGCAGATGAAACCACCGCTGGCGATGGGCGGGTAAGCAGCTTCAAAGTCGATCTTGTCGTACGGGTTAACTTTTTTCTCGACGTCGAGGTGGAAGCTGTTGGTGTAGTAACCTTTGTCGGTCACCCCTTCAATGATGCCAAACTCTGCGGTGTCCAGGCGGCAGAAACGGTCGCACAGGTTTTCGCTCGGGGTGCTGTACAGGCTAAAGCCATAGCCGGTTTCATCTTTCCACAGGTCAACCGCATCGCGCAGGCGCTGCACGATAGCGACACCTTTTTCACGCAGCGCATCGCTGTCATACATATGCTTGTCACCAGACAGCGCGTTGATGGTTTCGTGAATGCCGATATAGCCCAGCGAGATAGACGCACGGCCATTTTTGAAGATCTCAGAAACGTCATCGTCTGCTTTCAGACGCACGCCGCAGGCACCTTCCATATACAGGATTGGCGCAACGCGCGCCTTCACCCCTTCCAGGCGGGCAATACGGGTCATCAACGCTTTACGTGCCAGCAGCAGACGTTCGTCCAGCAGCGTCCAGAAGGCCGCTTCATTACCTTTGGCCTCCAGCGCGATGCGCGGCAGGTTAAGGCTGATCACGCCCAGGTTATTACGCCCGTCGTGGATCTGCTCGCCGTTTTCATCCTCGTACACGCCGAGGAAGCTGCGACAGCCCATTGGCGTTTTAAACGAACCGGTGACCTTGACCACCTGATCGTAGTTCAGGATGTCCGGATACATACGCTTGCTTGCGCACTCCAGTGCCAGCTGCTTGATGTCGTAATTCGGGTCGCCAAACTTGTGGTTCAGACCGTCACGAATGGCAAACACCAGTTTTGGGAATACCGCCGTTTTGCGGTTCTTGCCAAGACCAGAGATGCGGTTGCGCAGAATGGACTGTTGGATCAGTCGCGATTCCCAGCTGGTACCCAGGCCGAAACCGAAGGTGACAAACGGCGTCTGGCCGTTGGCGGTGTGCAGCGTGTTAACTTCATACTCCAGCGACTGGAATGCGTCGTAACACTCTTTTTCGGTGCGCGAATGGGCATAGCCGTCGGCATCCGGGATTTGCCACTCTTCCGCCGTTGTACGGTGCTTGTTGAAGCTCGCGCTGACAAACGGCGCAAGCACTTCATCAATGCGGTTAATGGTGGTGCCACCGTAAATATGGCTGGCGACCTGGGCGATAATCTGCGCCGTTACTGCGGTAGCGGTGGAGATGGATTTTGGCGGTTCAATCTCGGCGTTACCCATTTTAAAACCGTGGGTCAGCATCCCTTTCAGATCGATCAGCATGCAGTTGAACATCGGGAAGAACGGCGAGTAGTCGAGATCGTGGTAGTGGATCTCGCCGCGCTCGTGCGCGGAAACGACGTCGCGCGGCAGCAGGTGCTGACGGGCATAGTGTTTGGCAACAATACCCGCCAGCAGGTCACGCTGGGTCGGGATGACTTTACTGTCTTTGTTCGCATTTTCATTGAGCAGGGCGGAGTTGGTCTGCTCTACCAGACCACGAATATCCTGGTTCAGACGACCGCGCTTCTCACGCTGAATGTCACGATCGTGGCGATACTCAATGTAGGCGCGGGCCAGCTGCTTGTAAGGCCCCGACATCAGCTGGTTCTCAACGGCAGTCTGGATCTCGCTGATATCAACCTGGCTGCGTGTATTCATCTGGCTGCTAACGACTTCTGCGACGGTGGCGCAGTAATCTGCGTCATCGACTCCCGCTGCTTTAGCTGCACGCAGAATGGCTTCTTTGATGCGCTCTGATTTAAACGGCACTTTACAGCCATCACGTTTCATCACATGCGGTGTCATGATCACTCCATTTTAAAAACAGGTTATCCACAGAGGTGGAGAAGATTGCGCCGGGCAGATTTTCAATCCGCCCCGCTATTTCCCTCGTTCCCGACACTTGTTATCCACAATTCCGGGGAGCAGGGTCGCCGTCTTGTTGTTGGAATAGTAGACGATAAATACAAGATGTTGGGTCGGCGTGCATTTTAAGTGCTACATATAGTGATTTGCATCAAACTTGTTTGCGATTTTTTTGATTCAGAACAAAGTAAAAAAGGGAGAGTACAGATGACAAGCGTTACAGGCTTTGTAAATTCCTTGCGTCAAATTTTGATTAATTTTTCAACAAAATCATCAGCTCAGCGCAGGTTGCGCTGAGCCTGGTTTTGACTGACAGGTGTGAGTTCTGCGTTACAGGTGACCGGCCCAGCTTAGCCCGGCGTTGATCAGCGCCACTGCGGTGATGATGCCAAGTATCACCGGAACCAGTGGGTTGTTAGCCGGTGCGGCAGGCATTGCAGGTGGTACAGGCGCTTCCTCCTCACTCCCTAAAATGGACAGCACCTCTTCGCGGGTGCTTGCCGCGAGAAGGTTACTGCGCGTTTCGTCATCAGTGAGGGAGGTCGTCAGCGTTGTCAGAAGCTGCATATGGGTGCTTCCCGCTTCACGGGAAGGAATGGCCAGCAGGAATACCATTCTGACCTTTTCGTCGCCCTCCAGCCCGGGCCATGTGATGGGCTCTTCAAAAAGTGCAACACAGAAGGCCGCCTGGGCGACAGATTCTGATTTTCCATGCGGGACGGCAAGCTCTTCACCGAGCGCGGTAGGGCCTTCGCTTTCGCGATGTAAGACACTATCAATAAACGCGTGCTTATCGTGGATCACACCCCGTCTGGCTAGCGAATCTGACATGTGCCTGATGAGCGCTTCCGGCGTGCGTGGCTCGGGGTTGATAAAGATGAAATCAGCGTGAGTCAGCGTGAGTAAATTCATTTTATGCCTCCAGGGGTGAGTTAACCTGAACCCACAGTGTCTGCCAGCCTGCAAGAATGCACCTGCCGGTAAACGGTTTGTTTGTCACGAGATCGATACCTGACACCGGTAACGAAAGCGGCTGCGGGGTTCCCGTGACGTTGACGACACAATAGAGGGTTTCGCTTTCTTGTTTATTCTGGCGTACCACACCAAAGAGCGAGTCCTCCAGCGGCAGGACACGCTGCCCGGCGTGGGGCGAAAAGGCCGGATGCTGCCGCCGTATCTGTAACAGTTTCGTCAGTTCGCCATAGATGCGGGCACGCAGGCTCTGTGGGTCGATAAGCTCACTGTGCAGGCGTGAAAGATCCAGCTTTTCGCGATTGATACGCCGGTTAATGCCAGAGGCGCGCAGCCCGGCAACATCATTTTCACTCCCGAGCAGGCTGTGGTAATAAATTGCCGGAACGCCCTGTAGCATGAATAAAATCGCATGTGCGGCGCTGAAGCGGGCTATCTGTGAGTTCTGGCTTTCGCCGGGTTCGCTTAACGCACTCAGATAGTTGATGTTGAGTTCATACGGCGACTGGCTACCGTCAGGATCCGTTTTCCAGGAAATACGTCCTTCTTTGCGTTCCACTTCACTGATCAGAAAGTTTTTTTCCTCTGCATCCAGCACATTCTCTACCGGGCGTAAACCAATACCGTCATGGCTGGCCAGGAAGTTGAAAAATGTGCAGTTGCCAGGAAGGGGGTCGGCTTCCAGCGTTTTTGCCCACTGTCTCAGCCAGCGAGCATTGCCGCGTAAAAATGCATGCAGCGTCAGCGGAGGCAAGGGGAACTGATAGACCATGCTTGCTTCATCACCGGCACCAAAGTAACGGATATTCTCCTGATGCGGGACGTTGGTTTCCGTAATGAGCAGGCAATCGGGGAACGTTTTATCAAGAATGGCTCGCCAGAGCTTAATGATTTGGTGCACCTGTGGAAGATGAATACAGCGGCTATTTGGCTCCTTCCAGAGAAAACCGATAGCATCCAGACGGATCGCGCGTGCGCCACGGGCGGCATATTCCAGCAGGATCGCAATGCTCTCCAGAAGGACTTCCGGTTCACGGAAATTCAAATCTATCTGATCGGCGCTAAATGTTGTCCAGATATGAACCTTTTCCCCGCTTTTACGTGTAAATGGCGTGAGTAGCGGTAACGCCCGGGGACGCGTCACCTGATGGTAATCGCCCTCCGGGTCGGCATTCAGGAAAAAATTCTCGTAGCGGGCATCACCGTTCAGATACCCTTTAAACCAGGTGCTTTCCCGGGAGATATGGTTGATAACGAAGTCGAACATCAGATTGAAATCTTTTGCCATCGCTTCGACGTCCTGCCAGCCGCCCAGTTCAGGGGCTATTTGTCGGTAATCTTTGACGCTAAACCCATCATCGGAACTCCACGGATACATAGGCAGCAGGTGGATGTCACTGATCCTCTCTTTCAGCCACGTCTGTGAAAACCGGTGCAGTACGTTAAGTGCCGGTGCGCCTGGTGAGGTCATACTGTCACCATAAGCAATCATCCAGACGCGGGTTTGGTCCAGCGGAACCGGGGTGTGTTGACCAGACTCCCATTGTTTGCAGAGTTGGAGAATTCTCTCGCCGGTCACAGCGGGATCCTGATGGGGATACAGCTGCGTGAGTGTTTCGTTAATCAGAGGGGTAAGAGTCATTGCGGATCGTTACGCTCCGTGTAAGCAATAAGAAAATCACAGCTACTGGAAGGCGGGATCATGGTTTGTGTGGGGACGATCTCTTCCAGATAGTTGACCTGTGCAAGCGCTGTAAAACAGGCCGGAACGGGCACCGGCTGGTCACCGGCGTTAAAAAGACGCACGAGGGTGCCGTTCACCGTTTGGGCATGTGGCAGAGCGGAAAGTATGAGCGGCTCGGGGACGTCCAGAAGCGAGAAATAACCCGGCAGCGAGCGCGTTTTTATGTTTAATGTGAACCGCTCAAGACGGTTATCCAGCGTATGCAGCGTTTGCCGCTGCCAGGTAAAGGGTTGGCCAATAGCCTGTTTTTCCCGTTTCCGTAACGTGGCGTGCTCTGCGTTGTCTGCCAGCGACAGGGCAAAAGAAAAGTGCAGCGGTTTGAGGAGCTGTGCGTCCGGTGTTTCAACAATGGTGTTATTGATCCCCGAGGCACGGCCAGGTCGCCAGGCAAGATCGTCGCGGCCCAGCACCCCCGTGGCTTTAAACAGCGTCAGTGCAATGTGGGCGGGTTCTGTTCCGTGGAGCTGAAACTCTTTCATTCCCTGGCTGTTAATGATCAGCGCTTTACCTGCGTCTTCAACAGCAATAATCCCCTCACTGGTTTCGATATCCACGGGAAATTCCCGGTACTGCTGACGCCACCGATCGTTTTTCACGCCAGCCTGACGGCGGATGATCGAAAAAGGCTGCGAGGCAAGGGTGTGCCGCGTCGTGATATCGCTGTTGATCAGCAAGCGCAGACGGTGATCGCAAACGGTGTTCTCCAGATCTATCGCGACATATAAATGAGGATCGTATTTGCGCAGTTCACACTGCAGCCGCACGGACAGCGTTTTTGTTGCGCCTCCCGCGCGAGCTGCCAGATCCACGGGTAACAAGAGTTCCGTTTCTAACGTCATTCTTTCGATGAGCTGACACTTCTGGCAGTCAAGAAGCCTGAATTGAGCAGTGTATTGAGGCGTATCGCCCTTCAGTGGGGAGAAGTCGTAGCTGTCGCCTGCGTCGGCGCAGTCTTCGAACGTGAACAGTTTTTCAATCCGCCTGCCGCTATGTTTATCTTCCAGAGAGAGATAACCCGCTTCGATTCGCAGCCTGCTCGTCTCGTTTTCAATAACGGTATCCTGGACGGTATGTGCCCAATCGCTTATGCCCGGTGCTTCTGCTACGGTGACGGCCATATAACCGAGAGCGGGTAAGTCCGGCATATCCAGCGCGATGTTCCAGCGGTAATAGTCGGGTAATACGATCTCTTTTTCACCTTCAGGCGTCAGTTGAACAACCCGCCCACCAGGGAGGGACTGCCGGTCGAGAACGCTGAACGCCAGAGGCTGGTGTTGGTACCGTAGCGCAAGGGTATCGCTGCGGCTGTATACCGTGGTATTCACGACGCGTGACGCCTTATCCGCACTGGTATTCACAACCAGTAGCTCACCTTCCTGGCAGCACGCCGAGCCCAGTTCTTTCACCACCAGATTCCACAGGCTGTGGCAAAGCTGCTCGGTTTGCTCGAGGCGATGAGCAATATCACGGTTGGTGGCATCGCTATTACAACCGCCAATGGAATCGTGAGCATGGCAGCGCAATAGCTGTTTCCAGATGCGATCGACCCATTCCAGATTGACGTGAATACCGTGATGACGCGCTAACGCAATCGTGGGCTCCAGCCGACGCAGGATAAATTGTTCAATATCGTAATTTTTCTTTTTGATGTCATAACGGACGGAGCCGATCGTTTTGTGAATGCGCGTATAACGAGGGGATTTCAGTTCACCTTCCCAGCGCTCAAAACCGCCTTGCCGCTGTCGCAGGAGCCCGACGTAGTGCTCCAGCGAGCCGATCCGGTACTGGTCATTTTCTGGTGAGTGCTGGCTCGCCGTGCGCAGAATACCGGGTAAATCAGGATCGATATTGACCTGATCGCCGCCGCTGGGCAGTAATAAATGTTCCAGCCCGGCGCGCTGGCGAAGCGCATTGACGAGCGGGTAAATTTTGCCATGCAGGTGTTCAGCATCGGCGCTGATATTTTTTGCTGCGCCATAGCCAAATGCCATCGCGCAGGCGATGATTTCGGCTCCTGAGGGGGCTCGCCAGATAAACTGACTCTTGCTGGCCTGCTCGTCGTGGTTAATGCCGCGCCAGAATACAATGTTATCAATGCCGCAGCCGCGTAGCAGGGTCGGCATTTGTGCATTGTGGCCGAACGTATCCGGCAGGTATCCCACCATCATGGCATGGCCATGTTCCCTCGCGGACAACATACCGTATTTCAGGTTGCGAATAATTGACTCGCCGTGAACGTTGTAGGTATCGGTTTGCGAATACCACGGTCCAATAAACAGACGCTTGTCGCGTACCAGTGTATTCAGGCGCTGGCGATATTCGGGGTTAATGCCCAGGAAATCCTCAACGACGGCCATTTGCCCATCAAGGTGGTAGCAGGTATATGACGGATCTTGTTCGAGCGTGGCAATCACTTCAGCGAAATTGTAAGACGCCAGAATGTTGCTGTCCTGGAGCGTGAAATACCACTCCTGATCCCAGTGCGTATGTGCGACGACGTGGATGTGACTCATCTTCCTGTCCTTACTTCGCCATTCGTGGGCTGGCATAGAGAACGCCCAGCGCACAGACCAGTGCACCAGTGAAAACGCTTAGCAGATATCCCGTGACGTTGGTTGCCAGCGGCCATCCCCATATCGCCGGAAGTGGCAGGGTTTGCTTCACTCCCAGTGCGATAGCCAGCAGTGCGCCGGACATTGCGCCAGCCATGAAGACGGGGATCAGCCGTGGGTTTTTCAGAATGAAGGGGATCGCACCTTCTGATATGCCGATGAAACCCAGCAGCAATGATGTGCTGCCCACTGTTTTCTCTTCACTACTGAACACGGCAGGAAGGCCGAAGCGCCCGTTCAGAAATGCGGCGATACCTACACCAATGGAAGGAATAACAATCGCCAGCTCTCTGGCGGTTAAATCAAAGGTTTCACTGACGCCATTCAGACCCAGCGCCACGGAACCGGCGGCTTTATTCACCGGGCCACCCAGGTCAAAAGCGGTGCCTGCGGCGATCATCGCGGAATAGAAACCGCGCCCGGTATCCCCGGCGGAAGTAAAGAATTCAACCATCAGCTGGTTGAGCGCACCAAAAACAGGGTTAATCAGGTATTCCATCACCATCACCAGCGTAATACCGGTAATCAGCGGCACCATTAACATGGTCTTAATCGTTGTAAGCTGTTGGCGAACCTGAATGGTATCGTTAAGCCAGCGCACCAGATAGCCGACAAAAAAGCCGATACCTATCGCGCCAAAAAAGCCTGATGGCATAAACCCTTCAATGTCAAAGAAGCGCTTGTAAACCTCATCAGACATGATGCCGCCAATCAGCCCGGGGATCAGCGCAGGCTTACCGGCAATTGAAAACGCGAGATACATGGCAAAAACAGGGTACATAAATTTAATGGTCATGAACCCAAGCTTATCCAGCACGCTAAACGGCGTGTGTTCGATGCTGATAAATTGCCCGGTAATTTTCGCCGTCGCCATCAGCAGGCCACCCAGCACAACAACCGGCAGCATGTAGCTGATGGCGGCCATGATATGGCCAATAAAGATTTGGTAAGCGGAGCGGCTGCTTTCAGCGTGGTCTTCAATGTGCGTGACCGTTTTTTCCATTGCCAGCGCCTGGCGCAGGTAACGATCGGTATGCCTGATAAGCTCCTGGGTGCGCGTTTTCAGGTGCGGCACATGGTCGAAACGCTCGGCGTCCTGAAGGGGAACGTCGGTGGCGAGAATAATGGCACTGGCGCTGGCGATATCGTGGGCCGACAGTTTGTTCTTAACACCGTCGCTTCCCTGGGTTTCGACTTTGACATCAATACCCTTTTCTTTCGCCCATGCTGTAATTTTATTGGCAGCCATAAACGTATGAGCGATACCGGTAGGACAGGCCGTCACGGCAACAATTCTTTGTTTAGTCATGGTGATAATTTCCTCAAAGAGAATTGAGGCGATTATAAATACAAATAAAAACAACCCTTAACGTTTGCTGATACTAATTGCGTACCGTGATACTCATTTCCGTAATATGTGATTCTCCTTCCAGAGAAGAAAACGGTTCTTTGTTAATATTAAATTATATTTTTTATGAGAGCGAAATATGAATTCTTTCCAGGGAAGTGAACGATTAATATTCGAGTATATTCAACACCATGCACATGATATTTCTACTATCTCAGCGAAAGCGATCGCGCGAGATACCTTTACCACGACAACATCTGTTAACCGGGTGTGTAAAAAAATGGGGTATAATAGTTACACTGAACTACGATACAAATTTTTACGCGATCAGTTAACGGCGACACCTTCGTGGCCCGTTACGCTCACTGGTGAAGATAATATTGTCACGCAATTATCTGAACTGTTACTGCACTCCAGCCATATTTATTTATATGCACGGGGTGCATCACTGACTAGCCTGAATTATTTATCACGGTTTTTATCTCTGGCAAGTTTACCACATTTAATTCTTAATGATGTGCATCAGCTAACGCGTGTTTCCAGAGGAACACTGGTACTGATCAGTAAGTCAGGCGAGACACAATCGTTAATTGAAATGGCGCGTAACGCGTTGCGTAAAGGGTTAAAGATTATCGCGATAACTCGCGAGGGATCTACGCTGGCGTCGGTATCTACGTTGTGCTGGCCTCTGGAAATCAACATAAACGCGATCTCTTTATATCAGCGGGAAGGCCAGCTGGAGCTGCTGAATGCTGTTGACCGCATCGGCTGCTGGTTGCTGCAACACGATGCGGCATAGCCTCAGGCTTAGAGTTGCTTAACGACGCCCAGTCGAATGGCGTAATCATTTTCATGATTACCATCATCATTGATATAGGTTTTATCCAGTGAGACGAGTTCAACGTAAGGCGTCCAGCCATCATCGAGCTTATAGTTGAAGGATACGGTATGTTCCCAGTAGGTATCGTCGCCAGTGCCCTGGTCAACACCGTCCTGATAGCGGAAGCGTGGGTTATAGGACATACCGAATTTACCGATATTATAAGCGAACCAGAGATCGAACTGATGTGATTCACGGCGTGTATAACCGCTACCGTCTAATTCTCTGTCGCTGTGTGCATCATTAACGGTGTTATAGCGGTAACGTGCGGAGAGGTTCAGACCATTATCGAATGATTTCCAGCCCTGAATAAAGGGACGATAATGGGTATTACTGGCTGTGAATACGGTGACCAGACCGGGAGCCACGGCATAACCATTACCCAAATCAAAGCGCCAGCGAGTTTCTATTTCCTGAGCCGCTTCTGTTACCCCTTTATCATCAGAGTTGTATCTGTCGGTATCACCAAAAAAGGTGTCATTGTGGTTCTGTGCGGCTTCAACGGAGAAATAAAAACCGTTATCTGCCTGATGCATAACCTTAATACGGGAATCATTAACATCAGAACTGGTGTTATGACCAAAACGAAGATCTACAGACGTATTTCCACACCATCCCTGACCACTAATAAGCAACGCACTCATACAACTTGCTTTAATAATTAAATTCTTCATGATGTCCTGCCGATGTTATTAATATTGACAGTGACATTTTTATTTTAATTATTACGATCTGTAAAAGTTATTGTCATACATTCAGCGTATCGTTATACACTTTAAATAACAAAGAGATACAAAGTCCTTTTTGTATCTCTTGTGGTTTTTAAGCTTGTTGCCACCACACTGCTTCAAACGGCCGTAGCGTCATTGCTTGTGGGCAGTTCGCCGTCTCTCCGTAATTGCTGATCATCACCTGCCAGTCGCCACTGACGGCTTCTGGTCGCCATTCCTGGCACTCCCGGCTGAGGTTGGCAACCACCACCAGGGTTTGCCCCTGCCACTGGCGGCGGTAGCACCACAGGGAAGGGTGCTCAGGTAGCAGATCCTGATAATCTCCCCACGTCAGTACCGGCAGGGTTTTGCGTAGCGCAATAAGCGACTGATAGGTGTAAAACACCGAGTCAGGATCGTCCAGCGCCGCGCGGGCGTTCACAGTTTCGTAATTATCGCAGACACCAATCCACGGCTCTCCCTCAGTGAAGCCCGCATTGTGCGAGGCATCCCACTGCATCGGCGTGCGGCCATTATCGCGGGACTTGCTCGCCAGAATGGCCAGTAACTCCTCAGGATCGCGACCTTTTTCCCGTAGTTCAGCGAACATGTTCAGGCTTTCCACATCGCGGTAATCGGTAATGCGGGTGAAGTGCGGGTTGGTCATGCCCAGCTCTTCGCCCTGGTAAATATACGGCGTGCCCTGCATCCCGTGCAGCACCATGCCGAGCATCTTCGCGGCCTGGGTACGGTATTCCCCTTCGTCACCAAAGCGCGAGACGATGCGCGGCTGATCGTGGTTACACCAGAACAGCGCATTCCAGGCTTTATTGTGCATACCCTGTTGCCAGTGGCGGAAGAGGGTTTTCAGCGCCACGTAGTCCGGCTCTGCTTTCGTCCACTTTTCACCGCCGGGGTAATCAACCTTCAGGTGGTGGAAGTTAAAGGTCATCGACAGCTCGCGCCCGTCCAGTGACGCGTATTGCTGGCAGTTTTCCAGCGAGGTTGAAGACATCTCACCCACCGTCATCAGGTGACGCGGGGTAAAGACGTCGCGGCTCATCTCCTGCAAATACTCGTGAATACGCGGCCCGTCGGTGTAGAAACGACGGCCATCACCTGCGTTGTCATTCGGGAAATCCTGGTCTTTGGAGATCAGGTTAATCACGTCGAGACGTAAACCGTCGACACCGCGATCGGCCCAGAACTCGCAGACCTTTTTCAGCTCTGCACGTACGGCCGGGTTTTCCCAGTTGAGATCGGCCTGCTCAGGTGCGAACAAGTGCAGATAATACTGCTCGCTTTCGGCGTGCCAGTCCCAGGCGTTGCCACCAAATTTGGAGCGCCAGTTGTTGGGTCGCTGTTCTGGTGTACCGTCCCGCCAGATATAAAACTGGCGGTACGGGCTCTCTTTTTTCAGCGATTCGCGGAACCAGGCGTGCTGCGTCGAGGTATGGTTGAACACCATATCCAGCACGATGCGAATACCGCGTGCGTGCGCCTGGGCGACCAGCTCGTCAAAGTCATCCAGCGTACCGTAGGCCGGGTCGATGGCGATGTAGTTCGCCACGTCGTAACCGTTATCTATCTGCGGGGAGATATAAAACGGTGTCAGCCAGATGGCGTCGATCCCAAGCGTTTTCAGATAGTCCAGGCGCTGCGTCACGCCGCGTAAATCGCCGGTGCCGCGCCCGGTGGTGTCCTGGAAACTCTTTGGGTAGATCTGATAGATGACACCGTTCTGCCACCACTGAGGAAGGGTATTCATAGTACGTTCCTGCAAATGCGAAGGGGCGCAACTGCGCCCCGAAAGATGAAGTTAAACAATCTGCAGCGAGCCCTGACGGAACTTACGCTGGTAAACCACGGTAGTGAGCGCCATTGGGACAATAATCGCGATGGCCATCGCCAGGGCAAACACCTGCCAGTAGGTCGGCTGAATGGAGAGGATGCCCGGCAGGCCGCCAACGCCGATCCCGTTCGCCATCACACCGTTCAGGCCGCAGACCAGGCCCGCCAGACCGGAACCGATCATCGCGCAGAGCATCGGGAAGCGGTATTTGAGGTTGATACCGTACATCGCCGGTTCGGTCACGCCGAGGTAAGCAGAGATCGCTGCCGGCACGGAAATTTCACGTTCGTTATGCTTACGGCTGACCAGGATAATGCCAGTGACCGCTGAAGCCTGAGCAATGTTAGACAGCGCGATGATAGGCCAGACTGGCGTACCGCCCAGGCTCTGAATCATCTGCATATCAATGGCCAGCGTTGTCTGGTGTACACCGGTAATCACCAGCGGAGCGTACAGGAAGCCGAACAGGGCGGCACCAATTGGCGCGAAGCTGCCGGTCATCAGGTGACGAACCGCGAAGGCTACACCGTCGCCGATCATGCGGCCAAACGGGCCGATAAAGGCGTGGGCAAGGAAGACCGCAATAATCAGCGAGCAAACCGGCACGACCACCAGATAGAGGTAATCCGGCACGATGCGTTTTAAGCGGGTTTCAATAAAGCCCAGTGCCAGACCTGCCAGCAATGCCGGGATAACCTGCGCCTGATAGCCAACTTTGGCGATGGTGAACAGGCCGAAGTTCCATACTTCCGGTACCTGCTGACCAAGTAAGTAAGCGTTCATTAACTGTGGAGAGACCAGCGTAACGCCCAGTACGATACCCAGAATCGGTGTACCGCCCATTTTACGTACCGCTGACCAGCAAATACCGACCGGCAGGTAGAAGAAGATAGCTTCGCCAATCAGCCACAGGAAATCGTAAACCGTTTTCAGTGCGGGATACATCTGCGCCAGGGTTTTGCCGTCGCTCATCGGGACATCGCCGATGACGTTGCGGAAACCTAAGATCAGGCCTCCGCTAATCAGCGCGGGCAGCAGCGGGAAGAAGATCTCCGCAAAGTGGGAAATCAGCTGCTCGTGCCATTTCATGTTCTGGCGTGCGGCTTTCTTCGCCTGCTCTTTATCGGCAGAAGAGTGCCCGGTGGTTGCGAGCAGAGCCTGATAGTAATCGCTCACTTCAGTGCCGATAACGACCTGGAACTGCCCGGCGTTGGTAAAGCAACCTTTCACCATTGAAAGCTCTTCAATGGCTTTTGGGTTGGCTTTGGCCGGGTCGTTCAGCACAAAGCGCAGGCGGGTAATGCAATGGCTGACGGTCGCAATGTTTTCACGGCCGCCGACCAGGACGATCAGCTGATCGATATCTGCTTGTTTGACTTTACTCATCATGAAACCTCATGACAGATGGAGAGGGGTGTAATGACCTGAGCGCAAGCCTACTCCTTCCGCGTGATGGCGAAAATGGGAACGTTCCCGAAATCAGGCGAAGATCACAATAATCCGTTTAATGGCGTTTATGAAAGATGGGCTGGAATGACTATCTGACGCGGTTCCGTGCGGCCGTTGATCTGCTCGATCAACTGGGTTGCAGCCTGTCTTCCGGACTCGGCGTAACCGGGATCGACGGTGATAATCTCAGGATGAAGGAACTTCATCAGCGGCGTGCTGCCCACGCTGGCGACCTGTAAATCGTCGATACGGTGTTCCTGCAGGTATTTACTCGCGCCCAGCGCCAGGGTATCCGTGGCGCACACCAGCGCGGTGGTCTGTGGGGTTAGCACGCTGGCGACCTGCTCGTAACCCTGCTTCATGCCCAGCCCTGGCAGGGAGGCCACGGCAGAGAGGTTGTGCTTTTTGCAAAATGCCAGGTACGCTTCATGACGACGTTTGCCGGTGGTGACGTCTGCGTGCGGTACGCCAAGGAAACTGATGTGGCGATGACCCGCATCGTACAGGCGCTGCATCAGGGTAATAATTGCGCCCTCGTCGTCGTAGCAGACAGACGCAAATCCGCTGGCATCGCGCGCCAGCAGTACCAGTGAGGGTTGCCACGGTTTCAGCATCTCTTCCTGAATGCCGGTAAAACCAAACAGCACCACGCCATCAATGTTGCGGCGCTGGAGCATGCCCAGATGCTCTTCAACCATTTGCGGGGAGAACTGGCTCTCCATCATGATCGGGTCATACCCCTGCTCGTAAAAAGCGGGGAGCATGGTCTGAACGGCCAGGTTTTCCGAGAGTGAGTCCAGGCGCGAGACAATAATGGCGACCACTTTGTCACTCTGCCCACGCATGGCGCGTGCAGAGCGGGACGGGGAAAAGCCGTGCTGATTCATCACCGCCTCGACGCGTTCGCGCGTGCGTTCGCTGACACCACTTTCGTTGTTCAGCACGCGCGACACGGTGGATTTCCCCACGCCGCTTAAACGCGCGATGTCTTTAATCGTAAGGCGGTTCTGCATGCTGTATTCCCTGTAACAACGACAAAGTAGTGAATCAAGCCTTAATGCTATAGCGTGATTTCGCTATGGGCAAAGTCTGGTTTACGTTTGGTTTATTTGCGTGGTGCTATAATACCGCCCGAATGGTCACAAACGGTATGGTTAAATCCTTATACTGCGCGGCGACACCCTCATTTACTTACCGGAGGTTACATGGATCCCGATCCCACATCTCTCCTGAACGGGAGAATACGTTCTTTCCGGTAAGCCAGCCTTAAGCTGTCTCACCGGCGTGAGGCAGCAACGTCCAGACGTTCCTGCTTAAAAAAATAGAGTGCCTGTCAGGTACGGCTTTGCCACGCCTGCAGGAAATACTGTGTCCGCATTTGCGGATGCGGGGGAATGACTATGCTGAAAAATATCACCCGGCAGTTGCAAGCGCTGCTGGGCCGCCACCTGCCTCGTCGCCTGACTGAGCGCGACCCACTGCCTAACGCCAAAAACATCGCGGGGGCGGCCATTCCCGCCAGCCTGGCAGAACACTGCCTGAACGTGGCGGCGATGGATGAAAACGAAGTCTGGCGTGCCTTTGGTGGTCATCCGGAAGGGCTGAACGCGGCGGAAGTGGAAAAAATCCGCGCGGTACATGGCGACAACCAAATTCCGGCGCAAAAGCCTGCCCCATGGTGGGTTCACCTGTGGGCCTGCTACCGCAACCCGTTCAACCTGCTGCTGACGGTGCTGGGCATTATTTCCTACGCCACTGAAGACCTGTTTGCCGCAGGCGTGATCGCCCTGATGGTGGGGATCTCCACCATGCTGAACTTTATTCAGGAAGCCCGCTCCACCAAAGCGGCGGATGCCCTGAAAGCGATGGTCAGCAACACGGCGACCGTCTCCCGTGTGATTAACGATCTGGGTGAAAATGCCTGGGTTGAGCTGCCCATCGACCAGCTGGTACCGGGCGATCTGGTTAAACTCGCGGCCGGGGATATGATCCCGGCTGACTTACGTATCATCCAGGCGCGCGACCTGTTTGTGGCGCAGGCCTCGCTGACCGGTGAATCTCTGCCGGTTGAAAAGGTGGCGCGAACCCGCGACCCACAGCAAATGAACCCACTCGAGTGCGACACCCTGTGCTTTATGGGCACCACGGTGGTGAGCGGCACGGCGCAGGCAATTGTGACCGCCACCGGGGGCAACACCTGGTTTGGGCAGCTTGCCGGGCGCGTCAGCGAGCAGGAAAACGAGCCGAATGCCTTCCAGAAAGGGATTGGCCGCGTCAGCATGTTGTTGATCCGCTTTATGATGGTGATGACGCCAATTGTGCTGCTGATCAACGGCTACACCAAAGGTGACTGGTGGGAAGCGGCGCTGTTTGCGCTCTCTGTCGCCGTGGGCTTAACGCCAGAAATGCTGCCGATGATTGTCACTTCCACGCTGGCACGCGGGGCGGTAAAACTCTCTAAGCAAAAAGTGATCGTCAAACACCTGGATGCCATCCAGAACTTTGGTGCGATGGACATTCTCTGCACCGATAAAACCGGCACGCTGACCCAGGACAAAATTGTGCTGGAGAACCATACCGATATCACCGGCAAGACCAGCGATCGCGTGCTGAACAGCGCCTGGCTGAACAGTCACTACCAGACCGGGCTGAAAAACCTGCTCGACGTCGCCGTGCTGGAAGGGGTTGATGAAGGGGGGGCCCGCACGCTCTCTGGTCGCTGGCAGAAGGTTGATGAGATCCCGTTCGACTTTGAACGCCGCCGTATGTCGGTGGTGGTGAGCGAGCAGCCGGATGTACATCAGCTGATCTGCAAAGGGGCATTGCAGGAGATCCTCAATGTCTCCACGCAAGTGCGGTATAACGACGACATTGTGCCGCTGGACGACACCATGCTGCGCCGTATCAAACGCGTCACCGATAACCTGAACCGTCAGGGGCTGCGCGTGGTGGCAGTGGCCAGCAAAATTCTGCCTGCGCGTGAAGGGGACTATCAGCGCATTGACGAATCCGATCTGATCCTTGAGGGTTACATCGCATTCCTCGATCCGCCGAAAGAGACGACTGCACCTGCGCTGAAAGCGTTAAAAGCGAGCGGTATTACCGTAAAAATCCTCACCGGCGACAGCGAGCTGGTGGCTGCTAAAGTGTGTCACGAAGTGGGGCTGGATGCAGGTGACGTGGTGGTGGGGAGCGACATCGAGAACCTTTCCGACGACGACCTGGCAACACTGGCGCAGCGCACCACGCTGTTTGCCCGCCTGACGCCGATGCATAAAGAGCGCATCGTGACGCTGCTGCGCCGCGAGGGGCACGTAGTGGGCTTTATGGGTGACGGCATCAACGATGCGCCTGCGCTGCGTGCGGCAGACATTGGCATCTCCGTTGACGGCGCGGTGGATATCGCCCGTGAAGCGGCGGATATCATCCTGCTGGAAAAGAGCCTGATGGTGCTGGAAGAGGGCGTTATCGAAGGACGTCGTACCTTCGCTAACATGCTGAAGTACATTAAAATGACCGCCAGCTCTAACTTCGGTAACGTCTTCAGCGTGCTGGTGGCGAGCGCGTTCCTGCCGTTCCTGCCGATGTTGCCGCTGCACCTGCTGATCCAGAACCTGATGTACGATGTCTCTCAGGTGGCGATCCCGTTTGATAACGTGGACGACGAGCAGATCCAGAAGCCGCAGCGCTGGAACCCGTCCGATCTGGGCCGTTTCATGCTGTTCTTTGGCCCGATCAGCTCCATCTTTGACATTCTGACTTTCTGCCTGATGTGGTTTGTGTTCCACGCCAACACGCCTGAGCATCAGACACTGTTCCAGTCCGGCTGGTTCGTGGTCGGGTTGCTGTCACAAACGTTGATTGTGCATATGATCCGCACGCGCCGCATTCCGTTTATTCAGAGCCGCGCCGCGTGGCCACTGATTATCATGACGGGGATTGTGATGCTGCTCGGTATCGCGCTGCCGTTCTCACCGCTGGCAAGCTACCTGCAGCTCCAGGCGCTACCGCTGAGCTACTTCCCGTGGCTGGTGGCGATCCTCGCCGGTTACATGGTGCTGACGCAGATGGTGAAAGGGTTCTATAGCCGTCGATACGGGTGGCAGTAAAAACACCTTACCCCTCACCCTAACCCTCTCCCCGGACCGTACACACCCCAAAGGGGAGAGGGACGGGGTGAGGGGACTGGCTTTCCTCTCAAATTCAACAACCTGTGATCCTCGTCATGCCGTTTGCTTGACGACAATTTGTACGCATGTTAACAGAATGTTTTGCCTTACTTTGGCCCGTCAGATAAGGAACATTCATGTTACGGTACAGCCTCTTAACCGCCGGGCTGATGCTCGGCGCGTCAGCGTTTGCCGCTCCGGCAGGCGATCTCCCTCTGATGCCCTGGCCTGCGAAGGTTGAACGCCCTGTCACCCAGGGGACGCTGGTACTCAGCAACAACGTGTCCGTCAGCGTCAGCGGCGACGAACTCGACGATGCGGTCAACCGTCTGCGTCAGCGCGTCGCCCTGCAAACCGGCTGGACGCTGCAACCCCAGGGGGGAAAACCGACCATCCGTATAAAGATTGCCAAAAAGGTGAAGCCGCAGCCGCTGCCGGACAGCGATGAAAGCTATAAGCTCACGGTAGATGCCAGCGACGTCGATATCTCTGCCAATACCCGTTTCGGTGCGTTGCGTGCAATGGAGACATTGCTCCAGCTCATTCAGAATGGTGCGGAAAACACCTCGCTGCCCTGGGTGTCTGTAGAGGATTCACCGCGCTTCCCGTGGCGCGGCCTGCTGCTTGATTCGGCACGCCACTTTATTCCGCTGCCGGATCTCAAGCGCCAGATCGACGGCATGGCGGCAGCGAAACTGAACGTGCTGCACTGGCACTTAACCGACGATCAGGGATGGCGCTTTACCTCAAAACGCTATCCAAAGCTGACCCGGCTTGCCAGCGACGGGCTGTATTACACCCCGGAACAGATGCGCGAGATTGTGCGCTACGCCACTGAGCGCGGTATCCGTGTGGTGCCGGAAATCGACATGCCGGGCCACGCCTCGGCGATCGCCGTGGCATATCCTGAACTGATGAGCGCCCCGGGGCCGTATGACATGGAGCGTCACTGGGGCGTGCTAAAACCGGTGCTGGATCCGACAAAAGAAGCGACCTATGCCTTCGCCGACGCGATGGTCAGCGAACTGGCAGAGATCTTCCCCGATCCGTATCTGCATATCGGCGGTGACGAGGTGGATGACACCCAGTGGAAAGAGAACGCCGCCATTCAGAAATTTATGCGCGACAACAGGCTGGCGGACAGCCATGCGCTGCAGGCGTATTTCAACCGCAAGCTGGAGACGATCCTCGAAAAACATCACCGGCAGATGGTGGGCTGGGATGAGATCTACCATCCCGATCTGCCAAAAAACATCTTGATCCAGTCCTGGCAAGGGCAGGACGCACTGGGGCAGGTAGCGCAGAACGGCTACAAGGGTATTCTCTCGACGGGTTTCTACCTCGACCAGCCCCAGTCCACTGCCTATCACTACCGCAATGAGATTGTGCCGCAGGGGCTGAACGGCGTGGATGTCATTACGGATACCGACAGCCCTCAGAGCTGGTCTTTCACCATGTCGCGCCTGAAAGGCAAGCCGGTGGAAGGAAGCTTCACGCTGGTGAAAGGGGATTCTGGCTGGCGCGGGTTTATTGATTTCGCGGGTAAATCCCGTCGTGCGGTGCAGGATATTGCATGGCGTAATGACAACCAGGTGACCTTCACCGTCGATACCTGGATGGGGGAAACGCGCCCGGTCGTTTCTGTCGATAACGATACGCTGAGCGGCTATTTCCTGGTGGGTAACGCCCGTTATCCGATTAAGGGTAAACGTCTTGATGAGGTACCTAAAGGCATTCCGCCGGTGGTGCCGGACAGCGCCCATCAGGTCAACCTGCTCGGCGGTGAGGCCGCGCTGTGGGCGGAAAACGTGGTTGCACCGGTGCTGGATATCCGCCTGTGGCCGCGTGCCTTTGCGGTGGCGGAGCGGTTATGGTCGGCGCAGGACGTCAACGATGTCGACAACATGTACACCCGCCTGCAGGCGATGGACAGCTGGTCGACGGTATCGGTCGGGTTACAGCAGCATACCCAGCAGCAGGTGCAGTTCACGCGACTGGCGAACAGTGCCGACACGCTACCGTTGCAAATTCTCGCCCAGGCCGTTGAACCGGCGCAGTATTACACCCGTCAGCACCTGAAGTTCCAGGCCGGGAACTACCATCAGTTTGAGCCGCTCAACCGCTTTGCCGATGCGCTGAACGCTGAAAGTAACACCGTGCGCCAGATGAAAAAATGGGCGGAGCGCCTGGTGAGCGACGCGGAAGATGCTGAAAGTGCCGACGCGCTGCGCCACGTCTTTAACCGCTGGCAGAGCAATACCAGCGACGCGCTGGCGTTAAGTGAAAACAGCTACCAGCTGAAGGCCATCAAGCCGGTGATCCAGGAGGTGGATAAGCTGGCCTCGATTGGCCTGCGGCTGACGGATCTGGTGGCGCGTCAGGGGACGCTGGATGACAAAGAGATCGCCTCAATTCAGGGCGAGCTGGATAACGCGGCGAAGGTGCAGGATGAAGTGGTGATAGCGGCGGTGTATCCGCTGGAAACGCTACTCAGGGCGACGCGGAATCTGTAGCAGGCCACAAAAAAGGCAGCGCAGGCTGTAATGCCGATCAGTTAAGCACTGTGGATAATTCCGTTCACCTTACTATCCGCAGAAAATAATACGCTCACAACCTGTGAACGGGATAAGGGGGCCACCGCGGCCCCCTTATCAATCCCCGCGGCCCCGCGGAGAAATCGGTGCTTCGCACTGCGCTCACCTCCCGACCCGCTGCCTGCGGTCGGCTCGACTCAAGATTACTCGTCCCAT